>CAZFRT010000078.1:0-6816 GCA_964521455.1 uncultured Azospirillum sp. | reverse complement strand
CCAAGCCGAATCATATTGAAATCGGTCAGACATTAGCGAAAACCGATATTGACATTGTGGTTGGTGTTTGTCCGGAAATGAAGGATATGTTGGCACAATTACCTTCCGGAATTGAACAGCATTATTTTGAAAATAAAGACGGACTGGATGAATTTTTGTTAAATAAGTTATTGCAAAATAATGATACTGTCCTTATAAAGGGAGCCAGATATTCTTCAAAATTATATCAAGTGGCCGAAGCTTTAATCAAAAGTGGATCTTAAAGGAGGTTTTGATGAAGTGTCCTTTTTGCGGGTTTGATGATACTCAGGTGAAAGATTCCCGAACGACGGATGATAATACCTGTATTCGCAGACGGCGGGAATGTCCGGAATGCGGTTCTCGTTTTACGACGTTTGAACGGGTGCAACTCAGAGAGCTGATTGTCGTTAAGAAAAACGGTGAGAAGATGATGTTTGACAGAGACAAGCTGGCTCATTCAATTCAAATTGCCGTTCGCAAACGTCCGGTTAATCCGGAGCGGGTGGAAAAGGTGGTCAACTCGATTCAGAGGCGTTTGGAGAGTTCCGGAGAAACGGAAATTCCTTCACGGGTTATCGGTGAATATGTGATGGAAGCGTTATCTAAGCTTGACCATATCGCATATATTCGGTTTGCTTCTGTCTATAAGGATTTTAGAGAAGTGAAGGATTTTGAGGATTTTGTGGAGACAATTGATAAATTGGCAAAACCAAGGCATTTAGACGAGGATTTATAATGGCAAAATTTGTATCTGAAAAAATTAAAATGAAATCAGCAGCCAGATTGGCGGCTGTTCAGGCAACTTATATGATTGCTTACGGACAATTGTCGGTTGATGAGGTTATCCGCGATTTTATTGACGGAAAGGTTGGTCGTTTTGTTATTGAAGACGAGGAAAACGGTACGGAAGAAATGGTTGAAGTTGGTAATATGGATACTAATTATTTTGCCACATTGACCAGAAGTGTTCATGAGAAAAAAGAATTTATTGAGAAATCTTTACAGCAGTTTTTGAATGAAGGTTGGTCGTTTGATCGTCTGGATGGAACTTTGCAAGCATTGCTCTTGTGTGCCACTTATGAAATTATCAATACATTAGACGTTGATGTTAAGGTAATTATTCAAGAATATGTTGATTTAGCCTATGCTTTCTTTTCTAAAAAAGAGCCAAAAATGGTTAATGCGTTGTTAGATCAGATTGCTAAAGAAACCCGCTAAAAATTTTGTAATGAGGTGGAATAATGTCCCGTTTAGAGGTTTATGAATATCCGCATCCGATTTTGAAGAAAAAAGCCGAGAAAGTGGACAAAATTGATGATGAGATGCGTCGTTTTCTGGATGATATGTTGGAAACGATGTATGATGCCGTTGGTGTCGGTTTGGCGGCTCCGCAAGTGGGGGTGTCCAAGCGGGTTTTGGTGATTGATGCTGAAAGGGACGATGAGGGTAAGCACGCTTATCCGATGTATTTTGTTAATCCGGAGATTATTTGGAAATCAGAAGAAAAAGTGGTTTGCGAAGAGGGGTGTTTGTCGGTTCCGGGGCAAAGAGCCGAGGTAGAACGCTTTGAGAAAGTTCGGGTTCGTTATTTGGATTATGACGGCAAAGAACAGGAGATTTTAGCAGAGGACTTTTTGGCAATTGTTGTTCAGCACGAAATGGATCATTTGGACGGTATCCTTTATATTGATCGTATCAGTCGTTTGAAAAGAAATATGTTATTGAAAAAACTTCAAAAAGAGCGTGATGAAGCCAAACACGAGGAAAAGGCGAAATAATGAAAATTGTGTTTATGGGAACGCCGGATTTTGCTGTTCCGGCATTGGCTGAAATCTGTAAAAAGCATGAGGTCGTTTGTGTTTATACCAAAGCTCCGGTTGAAGCCGGACGCGGTCAGAAGGTAACCAAATCTCCGGTTCATATTTTTGCCGAAGAGCAGGGGATTGAAGTCAGAACACCGAAAAGTTTGAAATCTGCGGAAGAACAGGAGCTTTTTAAAAGCTTAAACGCAGATATATCTGTTGTGGCGGCTTATGGTTTGATTTTACCGAAAGCGGTGATTGAGGCTTTCCCGAAGGGATGTGTGAATATTCATGGGTCTTTGCTTCCGCGGTGGCGAGGTGCCGCTCCGATACAGCGTGCTATTGAAGCCGGAGATGAAAAAAGCGGTATTACCATTATGCAAGTGGTTGAGGCGTTAGATGCCGGAGATATGTATCTGAAAGGCGAAGTTCCGATTACGGCAGAGACAACCGGAGAAATTTTGCATGACAAGATGGCGGAAGTTGGAGCAAAGTTGATTTGCGATTATTTGGATGATGTGGATGGACTTAAAGGTACTCCGCAAGATGAGAGTTTGGTTACTTATGCAACAAAACTGGATAAGGCAGAAAGCAGGCTTGATTTTAATCAGGATGCTGTTGTTTTAGAGCGAAAAATCAGAGCATTTAATCCGTTTCCGGGAGCGTATTTTGAGTATGAGGGCGAACGCTTTAAGGTGTTAATGTCCAAAGTTGCGGAAGCTCAAGGTAAAGCAGGAGAAATTTTGGAAGGAACCGACAAGCTGATTATTGCTTGCGGAGATAAAGCTCTTGAGGTTGAAGAAATTCAACGGCAAGGAAAGAAAAAAATGCCAATTTCCGAATTGCTGAGAGGATTTTCCTTTAAATCGGGAACACTGATTGGTTAGGTGAACGTTTTGTAACAAGAACGCCCTGTGATGATTGGTTCATCAACAGGGCGTTTCAAGTTTAGAGAAAAGCATCAGCGGACATATACGTCGTTGATGAGATGTTTCATCTTTTGTATTCTGGCCATAACGCGGGCGATTTGCTTTTCGCGTTTTTCCTCATCGGGAATTTGTTTGGCGGCCACAAGACGTTCTTCTTCCCATAGAAGATGGCGTTTCATTTCCCGAGGGAGAATGATGTGTGCACAGCTTTCGATGAGCTCTTTTGCATATCCGGTTTCTCCGTGTTTGAGAGAAACGTGCTTGACATCCATCAGCTCCAGCAGGTCGTTGGGAACGAACTCGCGGTTCCACGCATAGACCCAGAAGGAAAGTCCCATTGGGCCTTTTTGTAGAAGTTTGGAGAGGAAGTCGTATGCGGCCTTATTCAACCGAGGTTCCGGATACTTGAGCATTTCTGTAAGGATTTTTTGAACGCTTTCTTCGTACTCTCTGAACCAGTAGTTGAGAAGATGGGTAAATTCGTTGATTTCCGTATCTTCAAGCTTGGCTTTGTCGAGATCTCTGTCGAGCAGATAAGCTTTACGGCGACCACGAAGGTAGTCATGACGGGCTTCAAGGCGTCTTTTGATTTCCCAACGGTTTTCTTGTTTGGAAGTCAGTGCCTGATGCACGAGGTTTTCTTGTTCTTCAGCGAGCTGACGAGCGATTTCTGCCTGACGAGCCTTTTTTTCGGCACGTTCTTTGCGGATTTGTTCGATTTCTTCCGGTGTTCTTTGGACACGGTTCTTTTTTTCTCTAGCCATAGGATTTTTAATAAGATTAATAATTTTTTAGAAACTTAAAGCAAGAGAATGACGTGGAGTCATTGTCTTGCTTTAGTTGTTTTTTCTCGGTCCAGTTTAGAATGCCAGTCCAGTTTTTCTGGCAAGTATCTGAGCGAGCTGGGTGAGCTTGGTGTCACCAGAGGTGCGGATGCGGTTGAGAAGTTCCTGGTAGGTTTTCTCACATCCGGGGACGAGGGAAGCCTTGTTGAGGAGGATGACGATCTTGAGCTTGTCCAGTTCGGACATGGCGTTGATGTCGGTGGTTAACTCCTGGATCTTGCGGTTGCGGTTTGCAACGTTGATGATCTCCTTCTTGAACTCGTTCATCTTCTGATGACGCATTTCTTTTTCACTCATAAATTACAGAATAATGCCTTAAGGTTTTTTTATTTTTTTCCTCTCGGCTGGTTTAACATTGTTTTACTATCACTTCTTATAATATAGACAAAAAATGAACTTTTTACAATATTTATTTATGGAATTTTAAAAAAAAATTATTATTATTATGAAAAACAACGGAAAATTATTTTAGGATTATAAAAAAATGAAAAAATTTGTGAAACTTTTGATACTTTTGGCGATTTTCGGAGTCGGAATATTTTATTTTACCTACGGTCATGAGGAAAAAAGCTCTTATGTTACCAAAATGCTGGCAAAAGGTGATATTACTGAGACAATTACGGCTTCAGGAACAATTAATCCTATTTCTACCGTTAATATCGGAACTCAGGTTTCCGGTACGATTTCTGAAATCTATGTGGACTATAACACCAATGTCAGCAAGGGGCAGTTGTTGGCTCAGATTGATCCTGCTTTGTTTGAGGCGACCGTTGCTCAGAGACAGGCCTCTTTAGACATTGCCAAAGCTGAGGTGGAAGTTCAGAAAAATGACTTGACCTACAATAAAAAAAATCTGGAAAGAATAAAAAAGTTGAACCGTTCCAAATATTCAACGGACAAGGATTTGGAATTGGCTCAGCGTGATTATGATAATTCGGTGGCTCAGATAGCGTTGAAGGAAGCTCAGGTGGAACAGGCAGCCGCTGCTTTGAACTCCGCGAAAATTGATTTGCATTATACCAAAATTATTTCTCCGGTTGATGGCATTGTGGTTTCAAAAGAAGTGGAAGTCGGGCAAACTGTTGCCGCCAGTTTTCAGACACCGACGTTGTTTAATGTGGCGGAAGACCTGACTAAAATGCAGATTGAAGCCTCCGTTGTGGAAGCGGATATTGCCAAGGTCAAAGAAGGGCAGACGGTGGAGTTTTCTGTTGATAGTTATCCGGATGAAAAGTTTTACGGAATAGTTACTCAAGTTCGTAATAATCCGATTACCACCTCTAATGTGGTTACTTATGAAGTTATTATTGAGATTGATAACAGAGATTTGAAATTAAAGCCGGGGATGACCGCCAATGTGGATATTATTACCTCAGAGCGTCAGAATGTTTGGTTGGTGCCGAACAAAGCTTTGCGTTTTTATGTGGAAGATGAGAATGGAGAAAAACAACGTTATAAGGACAAAGGGCTTTGGATTTTGGAAAACGGAAAGCCTAAACGTTTGACAATATCCACCGGAGTTTCCGATGATGATAATACGGAAGTGGAAGGTCCGGATTTGAAAGAAGGGATGTTGGTTGTAGTTGATAATGACGGTTTGACGAAAAATCAGCAGATGATGCGGATGAGGATGCCGAGATAATGTCTTTAATTATGCTTGAAAATATTAAAAAATCTTATCCGTTGGACGGTTTGGAGCTTAAAATTCTGAAAGGAATTTCCCTTAAAATCGAACGAGGGGAGTTTGTGGCAATTATGGGGCCTTCCGGTTCGGGAAAGTCTACGCTGATGAATATTCTCGGGTGTTTGGATAAGCCGACGTCGGGGAAATATTTTCTCGGTGGGAAGGAAGTTGACCGTATGGATGCCGATGAGTTGGCGGAAATCAGAAACAAGAATATCGGCTTTGTTTTTCAGGGGTTTAATCTGTTGTCCAGAACTTCGGCGATTGAGAATGTGGAACTGCCGATGGTTTATGGAAAAGTGCCGGCGGAAGAACGCGAAAAAAGGGCTCAAGACGCTCTGATTAAGGTTGGGTTGAAAGAGAGAATGTATCATCAGCCGAATCAGCTTTCCGGCGGACAACAGCAACGTGTGGCGATTGCTCGGGCGATTGTGAACAATGCTCCGATTATTTTTGCCGATGAACCGACCGGAAATCTGGATACAAAAATGAGTGTCGAGATTATGGAGTTGTTTACCAGATTGAATAAGGAGCTGAAACGAACCATTATTCTGGTTACTCACGAGGAAGATATTGCCAAATATGCCGACCGGATTATTAAAATTGTGGATGGCGAAATTCATTCCGATGAAATTATCAAAAAGCGTCAGGATTCAAAATAATGGTGGACATAAAAACAATTTTCAGTATCGCTATTCGGGCTATCAGAGCCAATAAAATGCGTTCCATTTTAACCAGTTTGGGTATTATTATCGGTGTGGCCGCCGTGATAGTGATGCTTGCCGTAGGAAACGGAGCTCAGATTTCAATTCAAAATGAGATGAAAACGATGGGCTCTAACCTGATTATTGTTCGCTCAGGTGTGGCAACCTCAAGCGGAGCAAGGGGAGGGCATGGCTCTCAACCGACCATGAAAGCCGGAGACGGAGAAGCTATTCAGGCAAAAATAGATAAGATTAAACTGGCGGCTCCGATTTTGGAAGAGACGGCTCAGATTGTGTATGGTAATACCAACTGGTCTACCGGAATTACCGGTACGGATAATCGGATGTTTGAGATTAAAGACTGGGATTTGGCTTACGGACGTTTTTTTACGGAAACAGATGTCAAAAATGCCGGTAAAGTGGCTGTTCTCGGGCAGACGGTTGTTAACGAATTGTTTGGGGATGTGGATCCGCTTGATAAAACCATTCGGATTAAAGGTTTGCCGTTCAAGGTTATCGGTGTTTTGAAAGCCAGAGGGCAGAGCGGAATGGGGCAGGATCAGGATGACAGTGTTTATATTCCGATTACAACCGCTCAAAAAAAGGTTATGGGAATTTCTTTTCCGGATCAGGTGCGGTTTATTATGCTTCAGGCGGTTGATGCCGAGAGCACATACACTTCTCAGGCGGATATTAAAGCTTTGCTTCGGCAACGGCATATTTTAGGGCAGGACAAAGAAGATGACGTTGTGATTATGAATTTGACGCAGATGATGGAGATGATGGAAAGTTCGACTAAAGTCATGACGATTTTGCTTGGTTCTATTGCCT
>CAZFRT010000077.1:0-7144 GCA_964521455.1 uncultured Azospirillum sp. | reverse complement strand
CCACCTTTTATTTGCTAATCCTGCAAATTTCCATTACAAACACTTTATGACTATTTATAAAATGACATAAAAAATATTTTTTGTCAATTATGCAAGGGTAAAATGTTAAAACTCAATGCAAATATAGAGAGTTAAAACTTGGTGTTTTGTCTATAAGGGCACTTGGGTTATTAAACTTTCTTAAAAGTAACAATCATGGAACTGTCAGAAAGGCTTCCCGACATAATTTCGACACAACTCCCATCATTCCGGTTCAGGTTAAAAGCCTTTGTGGTGATACTGGTTAAATGAGTTAAAATATCTTTTTTCAAAGATGTCCAATCCTCAACATTGTTAAAAAATGACTTTTGCGAGTCCAGCAATTCAGAAAAGGTCGGTTCTTTTTGCAGGAATAGTTCTTCGACATTCCACAATTTGAGATAAGCCTGATTATAAAATTTTAAACGTCCATTAGAACCAAAGATGAGAACAGCGTCAAACAAATTATCAAGAATTTCCTGTTGAACGGATAAAAGGGCATTGTATGCCCGACGGGTTGCCAGACGGTCGGTAACGTCTTCAAAGGCAAAAGTCAGTCCTCCCATCGGGTGTGGTGAACGAACACGGCGGAACGTTCTGCCGTCCGGAAGATGAAGCATATCTTCCTTTGCTTCAATAATGGCGTTAAAATCTTTTTGCTCATCATTTTTATACATTCGAAAATCCGGAACTTCCGGCAACATTCTCTTCTCTCGTATGAGTTCCAAAAACATAAAATAAGTCGGCTTGCTTTCCAACCAGACTTCTTCCAATCCCCAAAGCTTGGCAAAAGCTTTGTAATAAAAAGAGAGTCTGTATTTATCATTAAAAACCGCAAATCCGGTTCCTAAAGTTCCGAGAATCTCCAAATGGGCATTTTGATGAAGCTTCAAATTTCTTTTTAAGTCATCCAGCTCGTTCACGTCAACCAAAGAACCGACAGTGCAGATTTTATCAAGCGATTGTTCAATATGGAAAGGAGTCTCAATAACTTCATAAGACCGTCGTTCCCCGTTGCAAATAACATTAACGGTCTGTCGTTTTATTTTGTTGCTGCTTTGGGCGACAAGAGCCAGATTTTGGGAAATGCTTTCTCCTTTAGGGTTTAATATTTCATCTTCCCCTTTGCCGAGAAATTCTTTAAATTTTTTATTGGAAAGAATGATATTAAGATTTTCATCTCTCAGCCAAACCGGATAAGCAATATTGTCAATCATATCTTTAAGACGGATAATGTTTTGATAAGCGTCAATCTTTTCATTTTCCAGATTGCTGATTTTAATCGATTCGAAACTGATGTCTCTGAACCAAATCATATCACAATAAATGTTTCCGTCGATTCCGTTAATTCGGGAACCGGCCAGTCGAATATGTTTATTGTTGTTTTTCAGAGGAAACTGATCTTCAAAAGAAACGCCGTCTTCTCTGAGCAGGTCAGTATATTTCTGAATTTTTTTAGCATCTTCCTTATAGAAGTTTTTCAAAATTTCCTCAAAGCCGGAGTTTGTTCCGTTAGGCAATCCGAGAATGACGGCAAGCCGACGAGAGCACCTTTCTTTGATGGTTTTGCGAGGGTCGTTTACTTTTTCATCCGGATAAATAAAAGCAAAATATCCGTCTTTGGAAGCATAAAGAGTCTCGGCGTAGCGTTCTCTGTCCCGGTTGAGAAAGTAGTTCTTTTGTTTAAGCCGAAGAACGGAAATTTCCGAATATAACAATCGGCCAAGCAGAGTAACAAAAACCAATCCGATAACATACCACAGTTCCGGAGCGGCGTAAAACATATCTAAAAGTAGGTCTCTGCTCATTTTTTTGATTTTATTTTGATTTTCGTTGTTTGTTTTTCGATTCTATAATATAAAAGCGAATAAGCAACATTAAAAAATCAGGCAAGTGAATAAAATGTATACGTTAGCTTTTGATACAACAGCCAATGGCTGCTCAATTATCTTGATGAAAGACAGTATAAAACTGGCTTCTTATACGGCAAATATGGCCTTTGGCCAGGCGGAAGTTTTGATTCCCGAAATTAAAAACATTTTGGAAAACCAAAACGTAAGCTTTGAGGATTTGGACTTGATAAGCGTCTGTGTCGGTCCGGGATCTTTTACCGGTGTTCGGGCGGGAATTTCCGCGGCCAGAGCTTTCGGGATTGCCAATGAAAAAATAAAAGTTTTGGGTGTAACGGCTTTTGAAGCCTATGCCGGCGATTTACAACCGGATGAGATTGCCGATATTAATGCCGTTATTATCGAAACCAAACGGGAAGATTTTTATTATCAGCTTTTTGATAAGCGTTTAAAGAAGATTTCCGAGCCTTCCGCCGGAATGCGAGAGGAAATTATTGATAAACTGCGGAACGTTAAGGTAACCTTTATCGGCGACGGAGTGGAACGCTTTTTAAGTACTCCGACAGGTTTAAGCCTCCATGTGATTCGCATGGAAAATTGTCCGCCGATAAGAGAATTGGCGATGGTCGGTATAAAGAAATATCAAGATAAAGTAACAGACTTTCCGAAACCGTTGTACTTAAGAGCTCCGGATGTCTGCGTAAAATAAACCAAAGCCTCTCTTGCGGAGAGGCTTTTTAGCTTCTATTTCTCAGAAAGTTTTTTTAACAAATTTTTGCAAGCAACTTCCATCATTTCAAAAACTCGGTCAAACCCGTTGTGATAATATGGGTCGGGAACATTCTCTCCGTATTCTGGAGCATATTCCAACAGTTTTTTAACCAAAGCTTTGTCGTAGCGTTCATCGCTTTCCGGTCGCCGCCAAGACAAGTCTTCAATATTATTGTCATCCATTCCCAAAATTAAATCAAACTCGGCAAAATCCTCTGCTTTGACAGGACGGGAACGTAAATGTCTTAAATTTATTCCGTGTTGTTCGGCACATTCTACGGAACGCAAGTCTGGCATATCCCCTTGATGATAAGCAGAGATTCCGGCAGAATCGACACTTATTTCTCCATCCAACCCCGCATCGGCAACCAATTTTCGCATGATTCCTTCCGCCGTTGGCGAACGACAGATATTTCCTTGGCAAACAAACAGTATTTTATACATTACTTACCTATACAGCCATAAGTTTCACGGGCATAATGCATATATTTTTTGTAATATTCGGCAAGGCTCTTTTTAACTTCATAGTTAACGGTGCCTTTCGGATAGTTTCCTCGTTTGTCCGGTTTGCCGGCAGGAATACCGGTTAATATTTCGATTCCGTCATCTACGGTGTCTACGGCGTAAATATGGAATTTTCCTTCATCAACGGCATTCAGAATATCTTCTCTCAACATCAAGTCTTTAACATTGGTGCGAGGAATAACAACCCCCTGAGTTCCGGTCAAGCCGCGATGATTGCAAACATCAAAGAAACCTTCAATCTTTTCGTTTACACCGCCGATTGGCTGAATTTCGCCGAATTGGTTAATGGAACCGGTAACGGCAATGCTCTGCTTAATCGGAATATTAGTAATAGCGGAAAGCATACAGTAATATTCGGTGGAGGAGGCACTGTCGCCGTCCACGCCGCCGTAAGACTGCTCAAAAACAATGGAAGCTTCCAGAGATAAAGGACTGTCTTTGGCAAAGCGATTCGCTAATAAAGCTTGTAAAATCAACACACCCTTGGAGTGAATAGGTCCGCTCATTTCAACTTCGCGTTCAATGTTTATAAAGTCGCCTCGACCAATTCTAACTTGCGTGGTTAAACGAGAAGGTTTTCCGAAAGAAAAACGAGAGAAGTTATAAACCACCAAGCCGTTAATCTGTCCGACACGTTCCCCTTCAACATCCATAAGGATAGTGCCTTTGTCGATTTGTTCCAACATTGCTTGCTTGATTCGATCACTACGATAAGTTTGAGCTTCAACAGCCTGTTCGATGTGATTTTTTCCGATTTGGTTGGACTTGGATTTGCGAGCCCAGTAGTCGGCTTCTCTTAACAAATCACCGATAGAGGCAATGTGAGCTGTCAATTTTTCGGAATCTTCCGCCAAGCGGGAGGAATATTCAATAACTTTAGCAACGGCCTGCTTATTCAAAGAACGAAGTTTTTTCTTCTTTGACAGGGAACCGATGAGTTTGGCATATTCAATTTCATTTTCATCTGTTCTGTCCATCAAAACGCCGAAGTCAGCCTCAACTTTGAAATAATCGGAGAAGTCAGGATCCCGTTCGGATAAGAGCTCATAAAGCTCCGCATCTCCGATCAAAATCACTTTAACATCAAGAGGAATAGGCTCCGGATCAAGAGAAATAGTGGTAAAACTTGTTTCATCTCCCGGAGTTTCAATTTTAATGCTTTTTGAAGCTAAAGCCCGTTTTAAAGAGTCCCACGCATAAGGTTGAACCAACAACTTGCGGGCGTCAATGAGCAAAAAACCGCCGTTTGCTCTGTGAAGTGCTCCGGCTTTAATTAATGTAAAGTCGGTTAAAAGAGCACCGTATTGTTGGATTCGTTCAACTTTACCGACCAGATTTCCCTGTGTCGGATGATCCAGATGAACAATCGGGGCACCGGAATCCGGTTCATTTTTGACAACAACATTTACTTTGAATTTTGCAAATTTATCTTCTTCTTGCTTGTTCATACGGGAGAGCAACGCAGTCAGGGCATCGCCGTCTTCGGCTCCGGCAGCTCCTTCCTGATTAGGCAGATAGTCATCAATATTATCAATGATATTTTTCTGAACATTTTTCAGAAATTCCACGGCTCCTTTATAAGCCTTGTGGCGTTGACGAAGCTCGTCAATCGGCTTTTTAACGGCAACTTTGATAAATTTCTCACGCAAGGCAGCAGTTTCTTTTCTTTGCTTATCTTCCCACTCCGGAAGATCTTGAGCGGCATTCTCAATTTCTTCCTGCATAGCATTCAAATCATCAATCAGAGACTTTTTCTCATCTTCCGGCAGTTCGTCAAAAGCTTCCGGACTCAAAACTTCGCCGTTTTTAACCGGAGCAACAACCAATCCGACCGGCATATGCAGCAGAGAAACACTTTTGCCTTTGGCTTTTTTCTGTAACAGACGGATATATTCTTCTTTTTTCTGTTTATATTTTTCCTTGATAATGCTCAGACTTGCTTTGTATTCATCACTTTCCAGAATAGAAGGGATGGAAACGGAAAATTCTTCAACCAGCTTGTCAACGTCTTTGGCAAACTCAGAGGCTTTTCCTGCCGGAAAATGAATGGCAATCGGTTTATGTGGTTCTTCAAAATTATAAACATAAGCCCAGTCGTCAGGTGTTGGACGGTCTTTGGCTTCTTTAACCAGAATACGTTTTACCAAACTGGTTTTTCCGGTTCCTTCCGGTCCCAAACAAAACAGGTTGTACCCCTTTGACTTGATGTTTATGCCCAGTTCCACGGCACTTAAAGCTCTGTCTTGTCCTAAGGCGGAAAGACGTTCCTCCAACTCTGCGGTGGTTGTAAAATCAAACTTTTTAGGGTCGCATTTTTTGTAAAGTTCTTCTGATTTTAATTTTGAGATAGCCATATTGAAAAAATCCCTATATATAATTTATAATGTTATTTCTGATTATAATGATAAAAACACTAACATAGCGTAAAGATTTTATGAAATACCTGATACTTTTTGCAATTTTCGGATATGCGGCGTTTAGCGTCATAGCCTTTTACCGAAGAATGGTTTTTGATCATTTTTATAAGCTTGTGGTCAAAGCCCTTATTCGTCGGCAACAAACCTTTAACGGAGAGATATTTTTTTCGGAGCAGGTTTTAAAGAGTGTTGTGCGATTTTTAATCAAAGAACATAATCCTTCTGCCAAAAAGACTTTGCTTTATTTGTGTTTTGGGAAAACATCTCCGGCGGAAAATTATCTGAAACAACATGATAAGGTTTTTGAAGCTGAAATTTTAAAAGCTTTTCAAAATCTTTCCGAAACCATCCCGTTGATTGAAAAAGAAGTCAAAAAAAATCCAACCCGGCAAGATGTAACGATAGAATTGGCGGCAATGTATTTTTGTCGGGGAAATCTGCCCAAAGCTCGTTTGGCTCTGGAAAATATCAATTTAAAAAAAGCCTCAAGATATGTCAGAGCGAAATATGCTTATTATCAGAGTTTCTTTAATCTTTCCAACGGAGATATGCTTTCTGCTTCGGAAAATTGTTCTTTGGCAATTAAATTGTTTAATAAAGAAAAAGCCTATTATGAGGAAGCCAAAGCTTGTCAGCAAATGGGAACCGTTTATCGCATAAGCTGTGTGGAAGATGTTTCTCAGTTTATGTTTGAAGCGGCTTTAAAACTCAATGAAAAATTGGGAAATCAGGCTGGATGTGCCGATGCTTGCGGAAATCTGGGAATGCTGATGGTTTTACAGGAGCGTTTTGAGGAAGCCGCCGCGTATTTTGAAAAGGCCGAAAAACTTAATGCGGAAATTAAAAGGAATTCTGCTCTGGCTGATATTTACAACCAGCAGGCATTGATGTTATTGCTGCAAAAAGAGTACAAATCAGCCGTTCAGAAGCTTACCTTAGTTTCCAAAACATCTTCTGATAAAAAGAGCCTTGCTTTCGGGCAAGAATTGCTTGCACATGTTTATTATGAACAAAAAAAATATAAAAAAGCTCTTCCGGCGTCGGAATCGGCTGAAAAACTATATAAAGGTTCTAATCTTTCGGCAATGTTGGAAAGTATGTATTTACAGGCTCTTTGTTTGTTCGAACTTAAACAATTTTCAGAAGCAGAAAAGCTTTTGCGAAAAATTATCACAGTCAGCCGAAAAAATGAGAGTTCTTTCCATCCGGCCAATGCTTATAATCTTCTAGGGCTAATTTTTATGCAGATGAAAGATTTCAAAAGAGCAAAAGGCTTGTTTCAGGAGTCCTTGTCTCTGGAACAAAAAAATGACCGACTGACCGGTATAGCCACTGACTATGCCAATATCAGTCTGATAGAATATCGTTGCGGTAATTTGGAGGCGGCCGAGAAAACATTACAAATAGCATTGGAATATGCCAAAGCCTTTGGTGAAAACGAACTCTCTAAGATTATTGAAGAACGGCTTAAAAAATTAAAAGTTCAATTCAAACAATAACGGATAATTCGGATTTTGAGATTTTTTCAGGAAAATAAGCTTATGCAACCCGAAATTTTTGTAG
>CAZFRT010000076.1:0-7205 GCA_964521455.1 uncultured Azospirillum sp. | reverse complement strand
CCTGTGTCTTTTGAACGTCGTTGGTATTATACGCCTGCGTCTTTTCAGAAGCATTCTCATTAAATGCGATTTGCTTTCCTCCCGCATAGTTGTCAAAATCACTTACGATTGTCTCTGCCTGTTGGGCAGAAGATGACGCAGACGCAGCACTCTCAGACGCTGCCGCTGCCACAGTGTTAACACTTTCCTGTTTTTGAGCTGCATTTGTGTTAAAATCATTTAGTTTAGTGGTATAATTTTCATTAAAGGCTTGCTGTTTAGACGTTGCATTGGTATTAAAAGCTTGGGTTTGCTCGGAGGTCGTTATAATAATTTCTTTTTTGGCGTTTTCAGTTTCTTCAAGAATTGTCTGCTGTGCCGTTTGTGCGGCCTCGGCGGCAAGCTCCGCCGCACTCTGTGCGGTCTCGGCGGCAGTTTGTGCCTGTTCGACATTTTCCGCAACACTATCTAAATTATCAGCCACATAGCCGATTTTGTTTTTCCCCAATAAATCTGAAGCAACCGCAATAAAACCCTCATTTGTTAAAATACCTTGCTTGGAACTTTCTGCGGCTGCGGCAGAAGCGGAGGCCGAATCTTCACTTTCCGCAGCAAACGTTGCAGAGGCGGCGGATTTTTCTTCACTTTCCTTGGCAGAAGCCGCAGCGTCGATTGCGTCATCCTTTGCCGCCAAAATCGCATTTCTGGCTTTCAACGGGTCTTCATCGCTGGTCGGAGGGAGAACAATGGCTCGAGAGAGGTTTTCCTTAACTTCCTGAATTTCCATTGTGAGTTTATCCAACCCGTTTTCATAATCTTCCGCCGGAAATTTCTCCCCCTCCACAAAAACAATCTCTTGTGTCTGCGGCACATTACGAACAATAGCCACCGGCATATCTTTAGCCGGTGCCGTCAAAAAAACAATCTCCCCGCCGGATTGTTTTCCCGCTCCGGAAACCGTATATTCTTTACCTTCCGTTAACGGAACGTCTGATTCTCCCAAATAAACCGACAATTGAGCGGTTCCGTCCATATTTTCCAAAAAGTAAAAAGGCACGGCAAACTCTGTTGTTATGCCGTTCCCCGTATATATGGCTTTGCTGTTGCTTGAATTGACTGTCATTATTTTGAACCTTGCTCATCAATCTTTTGTTTCAACACTTCTTTTAAGTAATCCGTTCCCAGCTTTGCCAGCTCCGGAATATTCGCCGCCGTTTCTTTAACCGCTCCGTTTTCCACAATCTGCGGAGCAATCCAAATAAAAGCCGCCTGCTTAGTGTTCGGCACAAGGCAACATAAAATTGTCGAGACAATAAGTACCCACAAGCAAGGTTTCACCAATCCCTTCATCGACTCCCGAGCTTCTTTCTCATCGTCAAACACTTCGCTCGAAGGAGAAAGCATAAGAATAAAAAAGCCAAGCACAAACAAGGTAATAAAGCTCCCTACCATGGTAAACTCGGCTACTTTCAAAAGAACATCCAGTCTCGTAAACAAATAAGCTTCAAACATTTTCTTTCCCTTATAAAAAAAGCCCCGCGGCTTGGCAGGGCTGTGAAAGGAGGTGATATAAAAAAGTGAGAGATAAGCTTAAAGCCTAATCCCCCACTATACTTACTTTATACTCTGAGCCTGACACCCTTGTCAAGCACAAATTTTACCATATGCAAAAAATTCTTCCCATAATCGGAAATTCCAAGCTCAGAACGAGAAGAGACGTGAACATCCTGTTCTTGGAAAAACGGGACAATAAATTGAGGATAACAAAAAAGCTGTAATAAATTTCAATCATGACAACCTCCTTTCAAGGGGTTATAAATATTAGACAAATAGGATATATCCCTTTTATCTACAATTTAAAGTAGAGGTTTTATATATTTACCAATTTACTAACAACTTTTTTACTTACCTCGTTATTTTCTTGACATTTTAAAATAAAATCAGAGCCAAATACGGCAGAATCCATAAAATCAGGATACAACCGACAAAGTCAGAAACTTGCCTCAACATTATTTTCCCGCCAAGGCTGCTTCGATTTTTTTAATGTTCTTGTCAAAATTGCTCACCGCCTGAGCATAACTCGCCGCCCTTTGGCGATATTCTTCGGCTTTCAAAGCCAACTCATCCCGATGAATATACATCAGACTTGTGGTTATCTTGGCAGATACTAACTCGGCTAAAACCTCGTGCGATTGATTTTTGAGAACCGAGCCCACACAGCTTTTGACAATCCCGCCGATTTCCTCTCTGGCTTTCTCGGAGAGAACAATCTCTTTCTTTCCGGCTGGCAAAGAACGGGTGTGTTCTGAAACGGTAACAGACTTACCAGTTTGCGCAATATTTGCACCACCTTGCTTAAGCTTGGCTTCCATTTCATTAAAAGCCTGAATATAAGCAAGCTTGAACTGCAAAGCCTTTGCTCCGGTAAACCCCATCGCCAGCAACGTAAACCCGTCCCGAGTCATCAAATACATCGGATTAGACTTTATCCCACCGGTCGGCGTTTTCATATTCTGCTGCACCAGATGGAACATGGCGGTTTCACTGGCATTTTGCGAAAGCACAAAATTGTGTTTTCGCAAAATTTCTTCTTTTTCCTGCGAGTACGCAAAATTGCGTTTTCGCAAATCCTCTTGTTCTCTAAGGCTTCCGACCAATTCGTTAATTTTTCTGATGACATCACAATGACGTTTACCGAAAATATCGGCAACCTTCATGGACGTTGTAACAACCTGATTGTCTTTGATGATAACTAAATTTTTCATTTCTTTTGTCCTTTGTTTAGAAGTTCCCAGAATAAGCTGGGTCTGGGGAGCTAAACACACGACAAAAGAACGTGCGGAGTTATTCAGATATATCCTCGCACTCCCCAGATAGAAAATATTTTAAACAAACGAAGTCAAAACAATGTTTAAAATAAAAAAACGCATCTGACGGGTGCATTTAACCGCTTTTGTTAGAGTGTTTAGCTCTGAAAAATATAATAATATGATGTTGGTTAATAGTCAATCATATTTTAGATATTTTCTATTACCTTTCCAAAAGGAAAACAACTGCAAAGAATAAAATGGAGACAACCAAACCTATTATCAACTCAGCCTTTTGAGCCAGTTTCAAATCATGGTTATCCTCGTCTTCCCGAGCTCTGTCCTTGAGAGCATTTAAAGCATCCTCAACCGGCATCATGGCGACAAACAACGCTATACCGGCCAAAGAATACAAAAATAACTTTAGCATATCCTTCCTCTATTTTAAATCTTTTCTATTATCTGGAAAAATGAGTGAATAATCACTGCAACAAAAGCCGTACATGCTAATCCCAACCAAAAAATTTCCATCCAAATTTCAAATTTCTTTTTGCATCTCATATACACAAAGTTTTTCAGGCCAATCTTATTCATTAGTTTATATTCAAATTTTATTTTTTTAAAGAAAGGCGGAAAAATATTCCACAGCAACCAAAGAAAACCAGCTATCCCAAGCAGGTAAAAAAATACAGTATCAGAAAAAGAAATTAGTAAATTTTGAGCCTCTTTGGGATGAGTATACAAAAGAACAATAAGAGTAATAGCGATAATTGCAGGCACAACATATTTGATTATCCATATAATTACATATAAAAACAATGGTAATAACTGAATGAGAATATATCCTAACAATATACCAAAAGCAATATTTAGCATGTTCCGTCCCTAATCGTCCATGTCAAAGGTTCTAAACTCTCCTGTGTCATAATCATATACTTCAACCTCAACCGAAGAGCCATAACGATTTATATCTTGAACCTCAACGTTTTTATACTGTCCGTTTTCCCAATCATAAATTTCTATCTCTTCTCCGGAACGAACTAGATTTCCGCTTTCAATCTCTATAGACGAACCATTTTCCCAATCATACCCTTCCCACGCATTTGCTGAAAGACAGCCAAAACAAGACATTATGACTACAATAAAAATCTTGACAACATATCTGACACCCAAAGCAATATTTAACATTGTTCTTCCCCTATTTTAGTTTTTTAATTATATCATCATAATCCGAAGCTATTTTCATTTTTATATTAACTAACGCCTGCTTTATGTTATCGGCAGCCAACTTTCTTCCAACTGCATTTTTGTGATAGCCATAATATACAGCTTCTATGACACTATTTCGAACATGCTCCTTATATCTTTTTATAAGTTCCTGTTTTTTATTATATATTTCAACTTCAACTTCTAAAGATTGTATATGCCTATCAGTTGGGACTCCGATAAAGCAAAGCAACCCAAAAGTTATAGCGTGCCCAAAACGGCATGATTGACAATTATCATATCCTCTATATCCCAATTTAAGAACAATATATCCTTTTTTCGCTCCATAAGGATTTGTTATATTATCCTTAACTTCTTTTGTAAAAATATTGATTGTATCATTTATTCTCGCGTCTCTGTAGCTTGAAGATTGATAACTTCCTGTTTGCAGCCAATTACTTTGACCACTCCCGTTAAAACTAGTACCATTAAAAGTTCCCGATTGATTATTCCAAGAATGTCCATAATTAACGGAATATCCGGATGAAACTCCTAAACTGTAAACAGATTCCAGATTATACAAATCAACTACCGGTTCCATAGCGGGAAGAAGTTTTTCATTTTGTATCGGCTGAGGATTTAAATCATAATAAGTAATGCTTTTGCATGAAATACAAAGCAAAAACAGAAAAGCGGATATTTTTTTCATGTCAATTATCCTTTATATTTAATAATAGCAAAATAATATACATCACAACTTAAGAGTCAAGAAAGAATAAGACGCCCTACTATTTCTTATTTTTTCCTTCGGTGATCACGACAAAGTATTTTATCTTCTTTTTTACAATAATCCCAAAAGAAACACGGCTTACCTTTTCTCAAGAACCAACAGAGCAAACATCTAATCATTTTACTTTTCCTTAATTTTATGCCGATAGTGTTCAATCAGTCTGTCCAGCCCCAAACACAACAGCAATTTCATATTGTTGCGATGATAAGACTTCTGGCGTAAACTACCCTCCGCAACATCAAATTCCCTGTCTTCACAACAAACCCTGCTGACAACACGCCAGAACTCGCGGGGAACGGCATTACAAGCCTTGTTGAACCGGTTTCTTGCGTCAAGAATAGCACTGGAAAGAGCCTGAGAACCGCACCCGTCAACCTTAACCTTGCGTATATCGTTTGCACAAACAGGCTCTAAACGTGAAAGGTAAAAATCACGCCCTAAACGATTCCCCGCGGAAATCCTGTCAGTTGCCGAATACCTCTTGTCTCCCAAATCAAGACACCCCTCTTTGCCATACCTTTCCAAAGTGTTTAATTTCCGGAAAAGACCGTCATCACCGCGGACAAATCCCTTCTTAAAACAGTCCTGTTTAGAAACATATTTTTCCATCTAAAAACCCTCGCTTAATTCAAAATCGTTGTCAGTGTAGTGAACTGGGAGATACGCCGTTTTAGACCTCGCCGCCTGTTTTTCGCTGTCAAACTGGAAATCGGAACCGTGATATTTCCGGCAAATTAAAATCAAAATATCCGAAAAACCGTTGAACAAACCTTTTTTCATGGCAGAAGAAACCTTTTCGGAAAAATCCATCTGCCGCCATTCGGAAACAGGAATCTCTCGGGAAAGCAACTCTTCAACCACATACCGCACGGATTTTTCATAAACCGGCAGAAGATGACGACAACACCCAAGGGCTATATCCCTTTTCATCAAAACGGAAGCAACATCTCCGATTGTCTTCCTCTCACAGCCAAGGAGGACCGGTTGTGTCCATTCATGCCCGGACAAATCGACATCAGGCCAATACTGGGCAGCAAGGGAGAGATACTTTTCCCGAGCTTTTTTCCCGAATTTATCGCCGATGTCATCCGCACATTTGAAAATCCTGATACGCATTCCCTGCAAGCTTTCCGGGTCAAAATCTTTGCGTTCTTTTTTGGTGGTATCCGCATTTTCCATTGCCAAAATTTGGGCTAATGTCGGCCTGGTTTTATCTGATTTGAACCGCCAAAAATCATCCACGGCCTTAAGCACATCCACCGTCAGCTTCTCGGAGAAAGCCAAATCGTAATCGTCAAATCTGGCTGACATTTTTTCTTCCATCTCCAAAATCGCACTGTCCAAATCCTGATTAACCCTTGGCTTAGCATAAAGCTCGGCAATGTGGTGTAAAATCCTTTGCGTATCAGCCATTACAGATACCAATCCTCCTTCATTTCTTCGGCCTCAGGTTGTTTTTTATGCCTATCCATACAGCCCTCAAGTTTCAAAAATTTCTCACGAAAAGCACTTCCACTCTCAATTACGGTAACATATTGCTCACCAACATGTTCACCATACCAACTAAGAGCTTTGTCGATACGCTCAATGGCTACCCCCTCTATGCGATGTAGTTGTTCCAAAGACTTTGCCCAGGATGTAATTTTGTTTTGATTGATTTTGACATTTTTACGACTTCGAACAATATCAGCCAGTCGTCCAGCTTGCTCAACGAAGCAAGTGGCGACAAAGTGTTTATCGTTTATGTTTATGTTTATGTTCTTGTTCCTGTTTATGTTATTTGTTATAGGTTTACCTTCGTTAACGATTGTTAGCTCCGGATAACGTTCGTTATCGTTCCTTTCCTCTTCCTTACCTTCGTTAACGATTGTTTCCTTTTCTTTGGCAGCTTCCAACGGTTGAATACCTTGGTTATCAATCGTTTTGTTCTCCCAATAGTTTTTTATCGCTTCTTTATTTTTGCTGCTGCGTTCCAAAAATTCTTCGTAGTCTTTTTGAATTTGCGAACGAATAAACCCCCAAACCGGCACGTTAACAGGATCATAGTTGGGAAACATCGTTATAGCCTTAAGAAGCTCAGACATTTTCTCAGCATTTAAACATGTATATAACTCGCCCCATTCCGGATAAAGACGAGGTGAAAATTGTTTTGGAGTATATTTACTCATTTGTTTCTCCCGCTAGTTCCTTGTTAATTTCTTCCAAATTGAAATCACCCTTTTCTTTGATTTGCCGGACAATAAGCTTATGCTTGAGCTTCCACTTGTCGAAATCAAATTTATCAGTGTAAATTTTCATATTGCTCAATCGTCTCTTTTATCGCCTTGACAAGGCTGCAATAATCACTCTCCACATCTTCGATTTTGTTACGAAGATTTTCGACTTCTGTCTCACTTCCCCCAGAAAGACTATCTACAGCATCC
>CAZFRT010000075.1:0-7258 GCA_964521455.1 uncultured Azospirillum sp. | reverse complement strand
AAACATTATCACACTTATAGGCAAAAACAGCTGTCGGCGTTAAGACGGAAAAACCATGTCCGAAACCTCTCGGTATCATTAACTGACGATTATTCTCGGCAGAAAGTTCCACAGCCACATGGCGTCCGAAAGTTTTTGATCCTTTTCGGAGGTCAACCGCCACATCCAACACGGTTCCTTCCAAAACACGAACCAATTTGGCTTGAGCAAATTCCCCTTTTTGAAAATGTACTCCGCGGATAGTCCCGAAACAAGACTTTGACTGATTATCCTGAATAAAATCATATTTCAGACCGGCCTCATCCATCTTCGCCTTGTTATAGCTTTCAAAAAAATATCCTCTGGCATCTTCAAAAAGCTGAGGCTCAATAATATACACGCCCTCAATCTCGGTACTAATAATCTTCATGACTATCCTCATATACTCGTTGTAAATAAGCTTTATAATCCGTCCCGTCTTTCAGGGAAGCGATAATGCCCAACATCTGCTCATCATTGATAAATCCGCGTTTATAGGCAATTTCTTCAATACAGGCAATTTTCAAATCCTGCCTTTTTTCAATAATGCCGATAAAATTGGAGGCATCCAACAAAGATTGCGGCGTTCCGGCATCCAACCAAGCGTTGCCTCGTTTCATGGTAACAACGTTTAAGCGTCCCTCAGCCAGATATTCTTTGTTCAAATCCGTAATTTCCAATTCTCCGCGGGCAGATGGCTTAAGCTTGCGGGCTTTTTCCACCACATCGGAAGTATAAAAATACAACCCGACCACCGCATAGTTGGATTTTGGCTGTTTAGGTTTTTCCTCAATAGAAACCGCTTTGTGATTTTTATCAAACTCAACCACACCGAACCGCTCCGGATCAGAAACATGGTAGCCGAAAACCGTTCCTCCCGTATTTTTGGAGATTTCTTCACGGAACAACTTCAATTGCTCTCCCATATAGAAAATATTATCTCCCAAAATCAGACAAACATCCTCAGACCCGATAAAATCAGCCCCTAAGGTAAACGCCTGAGCGATACCTTTCGGTTCTTCCTGAACTTTGTAAGAAATATCCAACCCTAAATTATGCCCGTTACCGAAAAGCTTTTCGATATTCGGCGTATCCTGAGGCGTTGAAATGATAAGAATATCTTTAATACCAAACAACATCAGCGTTGACAACGGATAATAAATCATCGGCTTGTCATACACCGGCAATAACTGTTTACTGGTGATTTTTGTTAAAGGATACAGCCTCGATCCGCTGCCTCCTGCTAAAATTATGCCTTTCATAGGTCGTCCTTTGAATTATTTCGTAATACAACCTATGTTACACGTTGCCCCGCGGAAAACAACACCCTTTAACACGATACCCACATATATTCTCAATTTCCGAAAGAGCTGAAAGCATGAAAAACTGTCTCACCCGTCTTTTTCCACGAAAAACCGGAAGATCGTTCCAATCCTCTTCTTATCAGCAAATTTTGCAGCCTTTTATCCTTCAGCAAACGAACCATAACTTCAGCGGTTTCTTCTTCATCCGTTCCGCTGATATACAAAGCGGCGTCTCCGGCCACTTCCGGCAAAGAGGAATTATTTCCGCAGATAACAGGAACCCCGCATTTCATCGCCTCAAGCACCGGAAGCCCAAAGCCTTCATACAAAGAGGGATAAACAAAAAACTCCGCGTTGCCGTATAATGCAGCCAAATCATTTTCTTCCACAAAACCGACATTCACAATCCTGTTTCGATATTTTTCATAAACGGAAATAATCTCATCAAGCTCCACACCGCCTTTTCTTTGTGAACCGGCCAATACCAAACAAACATCTTCATTTCCGGTTTTCTCAAGAAAACGTACAAAAGAAGCTATTAAATGCGGAAAATTCTTTCTTTTATTCCTATCCGCCAAAGACAAAACATAGCGTTTTCCCGTAATAGAATATTTTTGCAGAATAGTTTCCGGATTTTTTTCTCTTACCAAGGGGATAAAACGCTCATCCGCCCCCAAATAGGCAACCAACGTTTTATAAGGAGCAATATCTTTCCTGAAATTCAAAAAATCCTTCTGAGAAGAAACCGAATTAAAAACAATCAAATCCGCTTTTAACGAAGACATCCAATGTTTATACTTTTTTAAAAACTTAGAGCCTTTATCCGCCAAATCCGGACGAACAATCGGAATAATGTCATGAACCATAACCGCGGTTTTAATTTGTTGCTGATAAATCAGCGGAGAAACAGGTGAAAAAGGCGAAAAATACCAATCAAAACCGGCAAGTTTCCTTTGATATATCGGTTTCAAACAAAAAGCCCACAACCGGCTCCGTAAAACTTGCAACAAATTTTTATTTTTAGTCATTATCTTTGCTGCCGGCAAAACAACGATTTTACTTAATAAGTCTTCTCTGCCGATACTTTTGAGATAAGCCGAAAAATCTCCCTTGTGTTCTGTAATAACCGGATACAAATCCACATTTTCAGAAGTCGAAAAATATTTGAACAATTCATCAGCTACTCTAAAAATACCGCTCCTTGCCGAAACAGCCTCTTTCATCAACTGTTCAACATCATATAAGATTTTTATTTTTAAATTTTCACGGAACATTAATTTCTTCTGGAATCAAACAAATGATTCTTAATCATATCCGCGAAAACAGATTTGTCAATTTCTTATTAGAACTAGGGATTGTTTTTTGTCTAAATTGATTTAGGGCAATATATTTTACATTTTTATCCAATTTTCCGGAATCAGATCTTGCACATCCAAATCTTTGGTATAGAACCACTTTTCCGGAGCAATGATAATTTTGTGCCTGTTTTGGTTAAGCCACGATGCCCACCAAGAGAAGAAGCTGTTAGCCATAATATTATGCTTGCACAAACTCATCAGCCGCAAATCATCAAAACAGTTTTTATCTTCATTTAAGGTTACTATCGTTGTCGGATATGAAATTTTAAAATTTTCCTTCACCCATTGCGGATTATCCGAAAAAATATAAAATACCGGTTTCTCAACCCGTCGGATAATATAACTGATTGCCGACATATAATAGTCAAAAGAACACATTCCTCTGATTTCACTAAAGTTTTTAGTGTAAGAATACGGCTTACAACGAACATGAATTCCCACCGAATTTTCTGACGTAATCTTATCAATCAGTTTCCTGTTCTCAGGAGACGGAGGAATTCGAAAATCAAAATCACGACAAATCGCGTCTTCAAACCCTTCAAAATAGCGGTCACTGGCAAAACGCCCTCTCAAATATCGATAATTTCCATCATTGACTACTTTTTCATTATAACGAAACTTCTGCGGATTCTCTTCATAAATTTTAAACCCTAAAAGTTTTCTCAAAAATACCGGAAAATGTAATTTCGAATGCCATTTCTTGACTTCTTCTTCCGGAAGTATCTCCGCATTGATATTAAAAACATCCAACTGATACGGACGTTTGTTTTTGCTCCACCCTGAACAAGCTGAAATATCCAAATATAACTTCTTGGAATATCTCAAAGCATAAGCTCTGGCAAAAGCATATTGAAACATTTGTCGACCCAAACCACCCTTGATTTTAACCACAACCTTATTTTCATCGGTTACCAGAGTATCCTTCAGCTTCTTTTTTAAATTATCGCAAAAATCAAAATTACTCTTTTCCATTGATCAATCTTTTCCGATTTGGGAATTAATGTTTTTTTAGACTAACACAAATTATCTCAGAACTCAACGAATAAACCATCATCTTCACAATAAACGGCGAATTTTCCTATAAAATTATTTTTTGCTGGCATTTTTAAGAAAAATCAATTATATATAGAAGTGCTCATAAGAAAAGAGGTGCCGATGATTGATACCGAAATTGCTTATTCTCCTGCGTTTTCTTTGGAAGAAAACATCAAAACCAACTTTCGCTCTGTTCATAAAGAAAAAAGTCTCGTACACACCATTCAAACCAGATTCCACGCTCTCGCTCTGGCAAAAAAATTCGGTCTGGATGAAAATCAAGCTTCTACGGCAGCTTTGCTGCATAATATCGCTGATTTGCTCCCGGAAGAAAATTATATTGATTTTGCCAAAGATTATGATTTGGATATTTATGACGCGGAATACCATTCTCCGATCTTACTAAATCAACGCTTATCCCGAATTATTGCGGTTGAAAGCTTTAACATCACGGATAAAGAAGTCTTAAACGCTATCAATTTTCACACCACATTGCGTAAAAACGCTTCTCAACTCGACAAACTCATTTTTCTGGCCGATAAAATATCATTGGATTCTATTCAAACACCAACTTACATGCCGGAAGTCTTAAAACTCCTTGAAACATCCCTGAATAAAGCTGTAGAATATTACATCAATAACCTTTACAACGAAAAAAACACAACTCTTCCTCAGCACCCGTGGTTCCATGAAGCTTGGCAGGAAATAAGAAATACATGATTTTCTCCCCCGATAAATAACGTTAGATATGCTATAAAAAGCTTTTAAAAGCGGAAATAGATAAACGGATTATACGTCGATGACGCCAACGCCGTTGTCGAAAGGAAAAACAACATAAATAACCAGATATTAATTACTGTCCGTAAAACTTTATGCTCATATTTCACATATAAAATATTCTTAAATATCGGCATTGATAAGATTAAACCACTGACAAAAGCAATCGCAAACTTATAATTCAGACCATAGTCAAATTCAGGAACCCCCGAATTGCTCTTTACCTTCAACATCACTTTGATATAATCCCAAGCATAAACCAAAGTATCGGAACGGAAAATAATCAAACCTAAAAGAATAATCAATAAAGCATAGGCATGACGTGCAAAAGCTAAAGAAAATTTGTCGTTGCTGTCTTTGTTCCATCCGGAAAAACGCTCCCAAACAATAAATATACCGTTCCAAACACCCCAAACCACATAATTCCAACTGGCTCCATGCCAGATACCGGTAATCAGAAAAACCAAAAACAGATTAACATAAGTTCTCACCGGACTGATTCGATTTCCACCTAAAGGAATATAGAGATATTGTTTAAACCAAGTTGACAAAGAGATATGCCATCTCCGCCAAAATTCCGTAACCGATTTGGATATATAAGGATAATTAAAGTTCTCCAAAAATTTAAATCCGAACATCAATCCCAAACCAATCGCCATATCGGAATAACCGCTGAAATCATTATACAACTGCATGGCATAAGCCGCAACTCCCAGCCAAGACATCCCCCAACTGAGCTGATCGGGCGACTGAGCAAATATCTTATCAACAACCACCGCCAACGTATTGGCAATCAGTACTTTTTTTGCCAATCCCATAATAAAACGCTTAAAACCGATAATTATATACTTAAATTCAACCGAACGTTCATCAATCTGCTCACAAACATCGTGGTATTTTACAATCGGACCGGCCACCAACTGCGGAAACAACACAATATACAGGGCTAATTTATAAATATCCCTCTGGGCTTTTTCTTCCCTCCGATACACATCCAACAAATAAGAAATTGCCTGAAACGTATAAAATGAAATACCAATCGGCATAATCACGTCAATAAATTCAAAATCCGTCGCCCAATACCAGTTGATATTGTCTATGATGAAATTGAAATATTTGAAATAAATCAGGAACCCCAAATCCACCGCCAAAGTTGCAAACAAAGCCAACTTTCTTTTCAATGGATTCTCATACCTATCCAACAACAATGCACCGGCATAATTAGCAATAATAGTAATAATCATCACCGCCAGATATCGCGGTTCTCCCCAAGCATAAAAAATAATACTCGCAACCAATAAAACATAATTACGGATTTCTTTTTTGGATAAGACATACACAGTCAAAACCAGAGGCATAAACACAAACAAAAACGTCATAGAACTGAATAACATAAGACTAATCCTCCGGAACTTCCAATTTTTGCAACCGCTCTAAAAACCGCTCACCCGTTTCAATCACGAAAATATCCGGCTTTTGTTTTTTAATATCCTCGGCCATATAGGCAACATCAAAATCCCGTCCGTAACCGGTGTAAATATGTTGCATTTTGGCAAAACTTTCCGCCGTATACCAATTCATCCGAAGAAACATACTGTCGCCGTAAAAAACAGCCCGAGGCTTGCGTCCGCCTTCCCTATTGACATAATCATAGGTCTCTATTTTTTTCTTCTTGTTTACCCATTCATGTCCGCTGACGGTTTTCGGATTTTTTACCTCAAACACCTCGTAAGTCAAATCTTCTTTCGGAAAAACGCTGTAAGCATCAATCCCCAAAGCAGAAGCTATATCCACATCAGCTTCCAGTTTCGGCTGAATATTGAAGTCACTTTCTTTCATCACATAAAGGGAGGGAAAATCCTTTTTGAGCATTTTCATCATTTCCTGATAAGCCACATAAGCTCCGCGATGATTCCAGTGCGTTCCGGTTTTATAATAAAGAAGATGGTTCGGTTTCGCCGCCATTAAAGCCTCATACGGATACACAACGGGAACACTTGTCTGCATCCGAATAAAATCATAAAGCTGGCTGATTTTAGATTCTTCACGGACTTTTTTGAATTCCTTCGGATAATATTCCGGATAAACACGCTCTTTGTCCGGAATCAAAAAGACATAAAACTTGATTCCGTGCTTGGCGGCCCATTTTTTCATTCCTTCCAATTTCTCCTTGATTTCCTGCAAATCCTCATCAGAGAAAAGTTCTTTGTTTTGGAACATTTCAACCGAATTCCAACGTTTGGTAAACAGCCAGTTGTCTTTTCCTGCCATAGCTTTCTCGTTTTTGAGCTTTTTATCAATAAAACGACTGAGAGCAGAATGAACATCAATAAAAAACTTCCGCTGATTAAACCTGTCATTAAACCAAGCTTCAAAATCCCGTCCGTAATTATAATTTATTTTTCCGTTTTCGGTCAAAGGAACATATTTTGCCAACACACGGTTTTCCTGCACCGAAATTTCGTCATGATTGATTTTGGAAGCCGGAAAATACATAAAAGCAACCACACAGGCAATAAACACAATATCAATCCGCGAATTATGCTCCACGATTTTAAATTTCGCCAGATACTGCACCAGCTTATACATCGTCAAAAAGCCGATTGACGAAATAATTACAAAAACTTTCCAGTCAAAACTCTTCGGCTCGCCGCACCAATAGAAGTCAAGTCCCCAAAACAAAAGCAAAATTGTAAGTAAAATACTGATAATCAAACGTCTCATTTAACATCCGAAATTAAATTAAAACCATTATTTTGATTGGTA
>CAZFRT010000074.1:0-7355 GCA_964521455.1 uncultured Azospirillum sp. | reverse complement strand
GGCACAGCTTCTTCCACTTCGGGAACATCAACCCGACGACACTGTTCGCAAGCTTCCACCGCCTGCAACACAAAACGTTCTTTTTTTACCTTATCACTTATGGTTCGTTCCGTTATAACCGGAACAATTTTTCTGACGCCAAGTTCCGTTGCTTTCTGGATAATGAAATCTGTTTGATCTTTTTTCACCGGTGCAAACAAAAGCCAAATATCAGGACAACGATAAAAATCTTTGGTTTTTGATAAAACATCTATTCGACAAGCTTTTTTTCCGCATTCAATCAACTCACATTCATATTCACCGCTTTTTCCGTCGAAGCACAAAATCTTGTTACCTTTTTCCTGCTTCATAACATTTTGCAGATAATGACTTTGCTTCTCAGGTAAAACTATCTGATTTCCCGGAGCAAGTACCTCATCAACAAACAATCTTATTTTGGCTGTCTTTTTTAATGTCATTTTACTTTTACATTCAGTATTTTTGATTCCAGAACATTTACGACTCCATCGTTATATTCCATACTATCAAAATATAATTTTTCCGTACCTGTTTTTTCTGCCTGATATGTTAATATCAGAACGTCATCCTCTTGTTTTTGATCCAAATACTTTAATATCGGAGAAGCTTTTTCATAATGCCATAAAACACCTTTCGGTGCTTGTAATTGTATCTCAACTTGCTGGCCTTGTTCCACAACGGCATTTTCAGATGTTCCCGTAAACTGAACGACATACGGTCCGGTATCTTCTTCAACTTCTTCCGTTCCAAACAAATGTTTGGCTATAGCGTTATTGTAATCTATGGCCGGAGCATCGTCTTCCGAAGAAACGGCAATAACCGGTTTGGAAGGGCCTTCCAACATATTATTTTTTACCGGATCGGAATAATCCGGTTCTGCATACATTATCGGTTGGGAAGCTGTTTGCTGCTGTTTTTCGCGAGCTATCCGTTGTTTTCTCTTCTCCAGATATCCGGTTTCATACATCCCATTCGTCAAAGCGACGGATGCATCCTGGACAACAACAGCTCTGGATTTATAAGGAAAAAATATGCTTAAAAGCATTATTGCTGTTATTATTTTCAAATTCCTAAACAATACTTTCTCCTTTGCTGATAAAATTCTGTATAATTAATCATCTTACTTTTACAGTTTACATTAGATGTGTTAAGGAATAAATAAAATTTTTATTAAGTTTTGAAAATTGGACACTGATGTTATGATCATTACAATCGACGGTCCGGCTTCAGCCGGAAAAGGAACGCTGGCTTCCACTTTGGCTCAAATTTATAATTTGGCTTATTTTGATACCGGAATGGTGTATCGAGCCGTCGGATTGGACATGCGTCTGAAAGGTCAAGACATTAACAATGAAGTTTTGGCTGAAGAATCCGCAAAGCAACTTACTTTTTCTAAAATGATGGAACTTTCCAAAAATTCGGAATTTCGCAGTTCCGAAGGTGGAGTTGCCGCCTCTGTTGTTTCCGCTCATCCTAAAGTTCGTGCCGCCTTGCTCAAAATGCAACAAAATTTCTCCCAAAATCCAACCTTTGCCGACGGAACACCGGCAAACGGGGCTATTTATGACGGCAGAGACACCGGTACTGTTGTTTGCCCGCAGGCCGATGTTAAACTTTTTATTACTGCTTCTTCCGAAGTTCGGGCTCAACGTCGTTTTAAGGAATTTCAGGCAAAAGGAATTGACACCCCTTATGAAAAAGTTCTTGCCGACATTCTCGCTCGCGACGAAAGAGATTCCAACCGTGCGACAGCTCCTTTGAAACCGGCGGAAGATGCTTATATTTTGGATACTTCACTGCTGAGTATTGACGAAGTTCTGAAAAAAGCTCGTGAAATCATCGAAAATCACTAAAATCCGCTTGAAAAATAAATATTTAAGTGTATAAAGATACCCGACTGCAAGGTTCAGGGTGCGATGACTTGCAGTAACTTTAACCTCGCACAAGTCCGCTTCATTTAAGAACATTTCCGTTCCGAAGCCGGCATTTTTTATGAAATACCAATAATTTATGATTAATACAGAATTTAAAATCCCTGAAATGACTGAGAGTTTTGAAGCTCTTCTTAACGAACAATTCGGTGATAACGGAATTACCGGTTCAGTTGTTAAAGGTACAATCATCCGTTTAACTCCTGACTTCGCTATCGTTGACGTTGGATTGAAGTCTGAAGGTCGTATTCCTCTTCGCGAATTCGGTCAAAACAGTGAACTGAAAATCGGCGATCAAATCGAAGTTTATGTTGATCGTTATGAAGACAAAGACGGTCAAATCGTTCTTTCTCGTGAAAAAGCACGTCGTGAAGAAGTTTGGCAGGATCTGGAAAAATGCCTCAACTCCGGTGAAAGAGTTAACGGTGTTATCTTCGGTCGCGTTAAAGGTGGTTTCACTGTTGATCTCAACGGTGCAATTGCTTTCTTGCCGGGCTCTCAGATTGATATTCGCCCTATCCGCGATATCTCTCCGTTAATGGGAATTTCTCAGCCGTTCCAAATCTTGAAAATGGACAAGGTAAGAGGCAACATCGTTGTTTCTCGTCGTGTTGTTCTTGAAGAAACAAGAGCTGAAGCTCGTGCTGAATTGATTGACACTCTTAAAGAAGGTTCCATCCTTGAGGGTGTTGTTAAAAACATTACCGATTACGGTGCATTCATTGACTTGGGCGGTGTTGACGGCTTGTTGCACGTTACCGACATTTCTTGGAAGAGAATTAACCACCCTGCAGAAGTTCTTTCTGTCGGTCAGACTGTTAAAGTTCAGGTTATCAAATTCAATGAAGATAATCAACGCATCTCTTTGGGTATGAAACAGCTTGAAAATGATCCTTGGCAGGCTGTTGCCGATAAATTCCAGGTTGGTGAAGTTTATAAAGGTAAAGTTACCAACATTACTGATTACGGTGCATTCGTTGAACTCGAAGACGGTATCGAAGGTTTGGTACACGTTTCCGAAATGAGCTGGACCCGCAAAAATGTTCATCCAGGCAAAATTGTTTCTACTTCTCAGGAAGTTGAAGTTAAAGTTCTGGAAGTTGATGCTGACAAGAGACGTATCTCTCTGGGTATCAAACAGTGCACTCCAAACCCTTGGGCTGCTTATGTTGAAGAACATCCGGTCGGTTCTGTTATCGAAGGCAAAATCAAAAACATTACCGAATTCGGTTTGTTTGTTGGTTTGTCTGATGAAATTGACGGTATGATTCACTTGTCTGACATCTCTTGGGACAAGTCCGGTGAAGAAGCTGTTAAAGACTTCACTAAAGGTCAGGACATTCAGGCTAAAATCATTGACGTTGACGTAGAAAAAGAACGCATCAGCCTCGGTATCAAACAGTTATCAGAAAACACTCTGGCTACTGCTCTTGATTCTTTCAAAAAAGGCGATGTTGTTAAAGCTACCGTTACTTCTATTGACGACAAAGGCGTTAATGTTGAAGTTAACGGCGTTGCCGCTATGATCAAAAAAGCCGATCTGTCTAAAGAAAAAGCTCAGCAGAATCCTGAAAACTACAAAGAGGGTGATGTTCTTGAAGCTAAAGTTACTTCCGTAGATAAGAAAAACAATAAAATCGGTCTTTCCGTTAAAGCTCTCGAAATCGAAGAAGAGAAGAAAGCTTTAGAGGAATATACCACAACTTCTACCGGTGGTTCTTCTTTAGGCGATGTATTGGGCGAAGCTTTGAAAAAGAACGCTTAATATTTAATCAGTCTTGAAAAAAGCACCCTGAGAAATCAGGGTGTTTTTTTATGGTAATAACCAAATAGTAATCTTTCTACTTTATATTATAGGGAAAATTTCAGGAGAAGCCCTATGTCAAAATTTTTGATTTTCTTTTTAGCTCTGTTCTCTGCTAATATTGTGTTGGCGGAAGATGTATCCGTTAACCTTCCTCAACCAGATATGAGCATTAAGACGCCGCTTATGCGAGCTCTTGCTAATAGAAAATCAACCAAGAAATATGGTTCAAGAGGTATTACGGAACAGGTACTCGCTAATTTATTATGGGCAGCTTCCGGACAAAACAGAGAAACCGGAGGGCTGACTATTCCAACCTCTATGAACTCTCAGGATTTGGATATTTATCTCTTAAAAGCCGACGGAACTTGGTTATATGTCCCTAAATATCATCGTTTAAAAAAAGTTTCCGATACAGATTTACGCTTTTTAACCGCTAAACAAGATTATGTTTTAGATGCGGCAATGGTTCTGATATATGTTTCCGGACAAGATGATATGACCGCCGGAATGCACGCCGGTTCTGCTTACCAAAACGTTGGGCTTTACACTGCCGCAACCGGAATGGGAAATGTTGTTCGTGCCTTTTTTGATAAAGAAGACATGGCTCGAGAGTTAAGTTTGCCTTCGGGTAAAAAAGTCATCGTTTCTCAAGTTTTGGGCTGGCCGAGAAAGTAAAATCACATCATAAAATTTGTATTTTAGATTTCGTTTTTTTACAATTTGAACAAAAAATTAAATGAATTAACATAATTTGATAAAAAACACTTGCTAAAAAAACAATAATATGGTTATTAGGTAACCGAGATATGGATAGATGGCCGAGTGGTCGAAGGCGCACGATTGGAAATCGTGTGTACCCCCAAAGGGTACCGTGGGTTCGAATCCCACTCTATCCGCCATTAACAAAAGAGCACCCTTGTGGTGCTTTTTTGTTAATGATGAAGATAGTCAAATAAGAACCCGCGGGATAAGTGGGTTCGACGACAAACAAAAGGCGGGCAGAGAACGCCTGTCAGCTTTAGCTGATGAGCGAAGAGAAGCGAGCAATGCCTTTGCATTGTCGAGAACAATCCCACTCTATCTGCCATTAAGGAAAATCCTGCTCTTGCGGCGGAGTTTTGTTGCAAACAACTGGATTTTTGATTACAAATACAAGATATCTCTGAACATTCTGCATTTTTTGTTTGATTTTTTTATTAAGATGTATTTGATTTTAGAAAAATGCATGAAAATTTTGTATTTTATTTCATTTAACTCAGGAGAGAAATTATGAATTTGGAAAAACTTAAAAAAGGGTTCAACGACTATTTTGTTAATGTTGTAAAAACCCAATACAAAAATATTAATGGTCGTGCTACCCGTTCTCAATACTGGTATTATGTTCTTTGTTACGCTGTTGCCAGCCTTCCGTTTGCTATTGTAGATGCAATTTTTAATATGCGTCTTCTTTCAACGATTTTCGGATTGGCTTTGCTCGTTCCGAGCATTTCTATCGGTATCCGCCGTCTGCACGACATTAACAAATCAGGTTGGTGGTATTTGCTTGCTTTGGTTCCTATTGCCGGACCGCTTGCTTTGTTGGTTATGTTCTGCCTGCCGACACAAAATGCCGCAGAAAGCAAAAAATCTGATCAGAAAAAAGCGGCTTAAGCTTTTGAACAATACTCAAGGCTCTGATTTTTTCAGAGCCTTTTTTACACTTCCTTAATCCGCAATACTAAAGGAGAAGCATTTTATGAACTTATATCATTATGTTGCCAAAGGGAATGATGTTTTAAGCAAAGGATTGTTATCTTTTTCTCAAAATCCGCACGCTGATTTAAGCTATTATTTCCAACGCTCCGGAGCAACAACACATTCAGACATTGTCAAATGGATGGAAAGCTGCTTTATCGGACGAAGTCGAGGCATAAGATGTTTTTCAGAACCTATCAAATGGCACAGCCAATCTTTCTCTTTGAAAAATTTTATTGAAAATGCGGATTTGTTCGCCATTGATATTGATGCTATGAATAAAGACGGTTTAATCGAAGCCGTTTATGTCAGTCCGTCGGTTATGGGACGACAAAATTTACAAAAACACGGATGTGATGAACTGTTGGAAAGAGTTACTCTTTCAGAAATAGACTTTTCTCCAATAGACTGGTCAATTTGCAATGATGAAAAAGGCTGGCGTTTTGCCTTTGTCCGATATTATCTGTTAGTTATTAAGGAAGGAATTATCCCTCCTCAATATCTTTCTTTAATAAAACCTTCAGAGTTTCCCGAGTTTTTTCAGAGTATTTAAGACATTTTCCTTGTTACGTTTTTTTATCGGACGTATAGGACGCCCGGCATAAACCGTCCATGGTTCAAATTTGTAATTAGATGGAACAAAACTCAGAGCTCCGATACTTACCCCTTCAGGAATATGGTTGTTTGGCATAATCACGGAATTTGTTCCAACTCCGGTATATTTTTCCATGGTAACGTTTCCCTGAATTTCTTTAACAGTTGGAACAGAATGGGTAATCAGCTCATTCACATAGTCATTAGAGCTGAGCCAAACTTTCACGCCAGCAGCCAAACTTGAATAGCTTCCCATTTTGAACGTATATTTTCCATCACCACCAGAGATATATGTTCCGCAAGCAATTTCGCAATCCGAACCAATATCGCAAGCAGAAGAAATCCGACAAAAATCAGAAATACGGACATTATCGCCGACTTCCACCAAATCCGGCTTTTTAATAATAACGTATTCTCCCAAAGTAAAATTCTTGCCATGTTTCATTTTTTATCTCCGTTCTGACAATCCAACCTCATAAAATAATATTGAAAGAGATTTTATCCGAAAACAAATCAAATAAGATTTCCTTATGTTTCGAATCTGTCGTGTCCTTGGAAATCTTTGTGTTTGCGACTATATTCAGTTGGGAGGATAACTTATGGACAGCTATTTCGGCATGAAAATATCCGATTTTTTGGAACGCTATGAAGGTCGCTTGAGAAATCACAAGACTGCCTTGGATATCGGTTGTGCCAATGGTGCCGAAAGTATATACTTGTCCGGACTGGGGCTTAACGTTACCGGAATTGACATCGCTCTTCCCGATAATCTTCCTTTTGCTCACAATATTCGTTGGCTTAAAGAAGACATTATGAATTTTGATTTTCAGGAAAATAATTTCAATGTTATTGTCGCCTTTAACATCTTGCAGTTTTTGGATCTGAAAAACAGAAACAAAATTCTTAAAAATATTTTCCGTTCTCTTTCTCCCGGAGGGTTAATCTTTATTAAAAGCTTTACACAAAAAGCCTCCTATTCTTCTCAAACCGAAGATATGGGACCGTTTCAGGAAAATGAGCTCCTGGATTGGGGAAAACAACAAAATTTGCACATTTTAGAATATCAAGAAAAAGAAATTGAAAGTTCTTTTTCGCCAGTTTCCGACTACTCGCACGGTATTGTCTTTTTCGCTGCGGAAAAAAGCCGGGAACAACAAGAAATAATGTAAGAAAGAAAAAATTGTTGTGAGTTCTTACCTGCCGGTGCATAAGCCATAAAAAAACCCTCCACAAGGGAGGTGCCAAATTGGACGGCGGGGGTGGCTCAATCG
>CAZFRT010000073.1:0-7371 GCA_964521455.1 uncultured Azospirillum sp. | reverse complement strand
AAATTCTGCATCGTTTTTTTGCCCGAAATAATCATTATGGGAAAAAACTTCTTCAGAAGTTTTCAAAAACTCAAGCATTATCTAGCTCCCAACAACGATAATGAAGAAATCGTATCTCCCATACCAACTAAAGTAACCGGTTTTTCTATTAAGATTGTCGGAACAGCAATAACATCAAACCCGTCATATGTACCAAGACCGGTTTCCAACAAACTTTCCTCTCCGAGATAATCGGCAAGAGCTCTCAATTCCTCCAAACCGACATCCGAAACCTCACTCCCTTGAGCCCATAACAGATTATTCCTGTCATTAAGACTTCCTGTTCCGGCTTTTCCGGCGGCAAGCGTGGCAGCCATCATCATCCCTCTCAGATTCGCTTCAGGAGAAATCTTAAACCCCTTATCTTGGAGCGTAATATATAAACCAAACATGTGCATTTGAATCCGGCCGCATTTAATATGTTTCTTTATCGCCAAAACAGCCTTAAACAAATTAACGCTGTGGGTATCCCGTTCACAAACATCCGCCAACTTATCTTCACCGATAGCTTCCAAAATATCTATTGTCTCCCGCTCGTTAATCCCAATGGAATCCACCTTGGGAGCTATTGTGTTAATAATCGCTTTTCTGACGACAATATCTTGTGTTGAGGCAATTTCCAAATGAACAATCGCACCGTTTTTTCTCCAGTTTTGAATAATAGGAAGTGTTTCTGCCTGAAGCCGAACCCCTTCATTTTTCTCAGTAAGAGCATGATAACCGGATAAAATCACATAATCGATTTTTTGCTCATTTGTTGCCTGAACAAAATTTTCATCTCGAACCAAACGTAAATTAAGAGGATCATATGTCGCAATAAAACGGTTTGCTTTCGGACAAACAAATTTTTGTCCGTCAACATCCACAAAATCATCTTTATCAAATTCAATAATCCAATGAATTAGAGGAATATCTTCTTTTCTGTCAATTTTATAAGCAGGAGCTTCTTTTCCATCCTTATCAAAAGAAATCAGGTTATCTAAAGCTAAAAACTGCTCCGCTTGTAATTTCGGTAACGAATTAGTGTGAGCATAAACTTTTTTTACGCCGGCGACAGCCAGAACATTAGCGACAATACCACCCTGACCGCCCATTTGCAAACGATCATACCCCAAATTGGCAACCATCCAATCAAAAATAGTTTTATCTTCCGTTAGCCATTCTTCGGCAATTCCCTTGCTAAAACACTTAAAAATACCTTTTACCACATCTTCAGAACTGTTTAATTTAGTTTCTTTAATGTTTTTCAGTTGCGATAAAGAAACATTCGTCTTTTTTATTAATTCTGCAATACCGGCACCGCTAATTTTTAAAACAGCATCTATATTCGTGTTAAAAGCTGTTGCGGCCACATCCACTTTCGACATGGATTTCAAGACATCCGGAACAACAGAATATTTTTCCAGCCATTCTTTTCTTAATTCGGAATTATTCATGTAACTCACCTTATTACTAAATGTTTCAATAATAACAAATTACCTTTTTTTAGCTAAAAAAACTTTAATAACCGAATACAAAAAAGGCGGGAAAATTCCCGCCTTTTGCTTATATTGAAGATTAATCTTCATCATCATCTTCTTCGGCTTTTTGTTCTTCAATTTCCGGCTCCTGATTTTCAACATACAAGTGCCATTTTTCTTGCCCAAAAGCCCCACAGGTAGGACAAACAGAGTGCCATTCATGAGAAGTAGCTCCACAGGATTCGCACATCCACTCCCCGTCTTCAGCCATAGTTTTAACCTTTTCTCTCCATTCTTTAGCGGCTTTTTTATCATTATTGAAAAATTCTTCATGTTTGGCAATAAGTTCAGCCACCTTACGGGTACACGGATTATTAATAAGGAAGACTTCAATTTCACCTTTAGCCTTACCCCACAATCCGGCTTCAGAACAAAGCTCCGCTAAAATACGGTTGTTCAAAGAAGGTCTTAATCCGTTCAACAGAGCAAAACTCTCCATTTTTTGAATACGGGACAAAATATCATCCTTCGGATACAAATTCAAATAAGCATAAGCAACTTCATCCGTCGGATTCTTTTTCCAGGCCGTTGTCAAAACTTTTGCGGCTTTACGGAATTGGTTATCATTTTCAACATAATATTGTGCCATAGCCAAGGCTGCCGGAACCAAAGTATCGTCGGCCTCAATAGCCTGAGAACACAATCTGAAAAAGTTAACATCATCGCCTTTTTTGCGGGCTTCCAATGCTCTTTCATAGAAAACAATCGCTCTCAAACGCTTATGTTTTTCAGCAGGAACAATTTTCTTTTTAATTCCGGCATCCAGAACCTGCATGGCACCTTCCCAATCTCCGGCTTTGGCACGAAGTTCAAAAGCACTTTCAATAACCCAATACAAATCCTGACGCAGTTCGAAAGCCTTGTTTGCCGTAGCCAAAGCTTCTGCAAATTCTTTTTTCTGCATTTGAGCTTCAACAGCAGCTTTCATACCCACAATTTGAATATCTTCATTTTTCATCAATTTGGCAGAAAGTTTTTCCATATTGTCAAAATCTTTCTCACCCTTATAAATTTTCATTGTCAAAACATCAATAATCGGATCTTTACCAATGATTTTCTTCAAAGCTCGAATATTAGCCCGAGCTTCTTTCATATCTCCGGCCGTAATAGAAGTCATCGCCCGCAAAACATACAACAATGACTTGTCAAAATCTTTACGGTCAATAATGATTTTTTCACTGATTTTTCCGGCCAATACATCTATTGTTTCATTTTCCCGAACATTATCGGCAAAATTATTTTTGTAAGCTTCTCTGACCTGAAGACTGAGTAATCTACGGAAAATACGATTGATAAAATCAACCACGGCAACAAAAAGCAATACCAACAACATTGCTTCCGGAACAGAAAATTCCAAATCATACGTCCGCCAATCAACCGTTATCAGGCTGTTTTTATCACCCATCCATACGGCTACGGTAAAAATCAAACCGATAAAGATGAAAGTTGATATTTTCCTAGTCATTAATAGCCTCCTTTTTAATATAATTGACCTTCATCAAGGCAAGAGAATAGGTGGAAATCTTTGTAACGGCATTATCAAACTCAACTCTGGCTCTAGCATTAGCAATCCACTTTTTTAACAAAGGATTATCAATCAAATCCGAAGCCTCATTTTTATCAAACTCTTTCAAAGCCTTATATAAATCTCCGCCTTTTATCAATTGGTAAACCAAATCAAATTCTTTTTCGGTTTCGATTTCCTGAGTATCCTTATTAACTCTTTTAACTTTGATAATCTCGTTAAATTTATTGTTGATTCTGTCCTTCCAAGTTTGTCCCAATTCTTTTTTCTGCTCTTTTAATAAAGCCTTATAAATACTTTCAAATTCGTTAATAAGATAATTTTTAGTATGAATACCATCTTTAGCATATTTTACCAAAACGGCTATCGGTTCTTTCAGCTTCAAGTCACCTTCCGCCAATTGTTGCAAAATTTCTGTTTCATATTCAAAATTTTGCCCGTTATCTGCGGCTTCTTTAACCATCATTGTAGCACTGAGAACCAAAGCACCCTGATCCGTAACTTTGGCAACTTTTTCCAATTGGTCTTCCAGCTTGTCCAAACGGGTTACGAGCCCCAAAACCGTTGCCACATCAGCTTTAGAATCAATCACATTAACATTGTGCTTTTCAATTGCATCCAACCTGTTTTCAAAACCGCTTAAATCGACCGGAGCCGCCGGAACAATATTGTTTTGAACCTGCCGAATGGCATAAACCTCATTTTGCAAGTGAACAAACTGCTCAGACAAGTCATTCAAAGAACTGTTTTCAGAAATGATTTCTTCTTTTGTTTGGGATTGAGGATGTTGAAGAGATTTGGCATAATCAATATACTTGTCCAACATCGAAGGATTTTGCCAAACAAAATAAATTACCAAAAAAACGGCAATCCAATAAATTGTTTTAAAAACTGATTTTTTTGTATTTACAGGAGCTTTTTCAACCTGGTTTTGTTGTTCAGGTTGATTTTTTGATTCTTTATTTTTGGCCATTTTAAAATCCTCTACATAATTCTTGAAAGACAAATTCTTGTGATGTATCTTAATAAAAAAATTGAAGAATAGCAATATAATTAGTGGAATATTCAAATGATTGTTTTAGGGATAGAAAGCAGCTGTGATGAAACGGCGGCAGCCATTGTCAACGATAAAAGGGAGATACTCGGAGAAAGTCTGCTCTCTCAGGAAGAACACAAAGTATATGGTGGTGTCGTACCTGAAATTGCCGCTCGTTCACACCTTGAACATATTGATGAAATTATAGAAAGCTGTATCAATAAAGCCGGCATAAAACTAAAAGATATAGATGCTGTCGCAGCCTCTTCCGGACCGGGGCTTATCGGTGGCGTTGTCATCGGTGTAATGGCGGCCAAAGCCCTCGCTCTGGCTTTGAATAAACCTTTTGTTGCCGTCAATCATTTGGAAGGACACGCTCTCGCCGCCCGACTAACCAGCAATGTCGAATATCCGTATTTACTGCTCCTTGTCTCTGGTGGACACTGCCAAATTTTGGTCGTTAAAAATGTCGGAGAATATGAACGTTTGGGAACAACAATTGACGACGCTGCGGGAGAAGCCTTTGACAAAGTGGCAAAAATGTTAAACTTAGGTTATCCGGGTGGTCCGATGATTGAAAAAATGGCCGCTGTCGGCAATCCTGATCGGTTTGTTCTGCCTCGTCCATTGTACGGAAGTAAAGATTGCAACCTCTCTTTTTCCGGACTGAAAACAGCTGTTCGCAAAATCATTGAATCTTATTCTCCGGACGGAAACATTGAACACGCCATTATGAGAAAAAGAGAAGCTGCCGACATTTGTGCATCATTTCAGGTTGCAGCAACAGATTGCTTGGTTCGTAAATTGGAAAAAGCGATTAAATACTTCAAAGAAAACTATCCTGAAGGCAAAGATTTGGTTGTTTCCGGCGGTGTTGCTGCCAATACTTTCCTAAGAGAAAGATTAAAACTTCTGGCACAAAAACACAAACTCGAATTTTCCGCTCCGCCAATCCGTTTTTGCACCGACAATGGTGTTATGATTGCTTGGGCTGGATTGGAAAGATTCTCCAAAGGATTAACCAATGATTTGGACTTTAAGCCTCGTCCGCGTTGGCCTCTGGATGAAAACGCTCCCAAAGCAGCCGGTGCCGGAGGAGTCAAAGCCTGATGAGAAAACAATCAGATATACTCGAAATAATGAAAATCTTTGAAAGCAGAGATCCCAATCCCCGTTGTGAATTAAATTATTCCAACGCTTATACTTTGCTTGTTGCGGTTGTTCTTTCCGCCCAAAGTACAGACAAAGGTGTTAACAAGGCAACGGAAGAATTATTCAAAATCGCCGACACTCCGCAAAAAATGCTTGATTTGGGAATAGATAAACTCAAAAACTACATAAAAACCATAGGACTTTATAACAACAAAGCCAAAAACATCATAGCATTAAGTGAAGATTTAGTAAAAAAACACAACGGCGAAGTTCCTCATAACCGAGAAGCTCTGGAAAACTTGGCCGGTGTCGGACGCAAAACCGCAAATGTTGTTTTAAATGTTTGGTTTAATGAACCGACACTTGCTGTTGATACCCATGTAACCAGAATTTCTCATCGGTTAGATTTCAGTCAAGGAAAAACCCCGTTAGAAATAGAAAAAGATTTGGTAAAAAACCTTCCGGATAAATACATAAAAAACGCCAATCATTGGCTGGTTCTGTTCGGAAGATATATTTGTAAAGCTCAAAAACCGGACTGTTTATCCTGTCCTGTTTTTGAATATTGCAAATCAAAAGATAAAATAAAACCATACTAAAAAAGCCCTCATTTTGAGGGCTTTCTTTTCTTAATCTTAGGATTTGTTTTCCTGAGCAGATTTTCGAGCTTGATACATTGCCACAAAATCAATCGGATTTAACATAAACGGCGGTAAACCTCCATCAACCAAATTATTGGTAATAATACTGCGGGCAAAAGGAAAAATCATTCTCGGAATTTCAATCAAAAGAACCGGTTCAATATGTTCTTGCGGAACATTCAAAGAAACAACGGCAGCATATACCAACTCTAAAATAAAGAGTTTTTTATCATTAACATTGCCATCCATTTTAATACTTAAAGATACATTAAAGAAATTATCGTGCAAATGTTCGGCATTAACATCAACATTAATATCCATTTTAGGTGCAGAGGTAATTTCGCGGAAAATTTCCGGAGCCAAAGGAATTTCTAAAGACAAATCTTTAACATACTGAGTATTGATGACTATTGCCGGAACATTGGCATTTTCCTGATTATTATTCTCTTCACTCATAAAAAATCTCCTAATTTAGAAAAAAGTTATTTTAAGTGATACAACATTAAATTTTGCACGTCAAATATTTACTGTTGATAATAGACTGATTTACAGCTATATATTAATAAAAAAACAAATTGAAAGTTATTTAAGAGGAAAAAATGGCACAGTATTTTGATATTATAATTCTTTTAATTGTAGTCGTCGTTGTTTTTCAAAGGCTTAAAAACGTTCTTGGTTCCAAACCGGACGAATACACTCAAAATCAGATTACTGACGAAAATGCAGCCAAAATCTTTGATATGATTATTCAGGAAGCTGAAAAAAGTGCTAATTCCCAATCTGTTGAAAAAGAAGAATTGAGTGGAACAGACAAAGTTCTCTCTCTCATTCCTGATTTTAACAAAGAAAATTTTCTCCGCGGAGCTCAAAGAGCCTTTGAAGTCATTGTAACCTCCTTTTCCAAAGGAGATACTCAAACTTTGGAAATGCTTGTCAACAAAACATTGGTTAAAAAATTCAAAGAAATCATTGAAAAACGCAAAGAGGAAGGCATTGTTTCCGAAACAGATTTTATAGGATTCGAAAATACTGAAATTACCGATGCTAAAATATCTAAAAACGATATAGCAAAAATCACCGTTAAATTTGTTTCCGAACAAGTAAACATCTTAAAAAACAGCAAGGATGAGGTCATTGAAGGTGATGAAAACTTTATCCAAAACATCACTGACGTTTGGACATTTGAACGCAGTTTAACTTCAACAAACCCTAACTGGTTATTGGTATCAACTAAAAAATAATGAAAAAAATCATCTGCACATTTCTTTTTTCTGCACTTTTATTTTCTTGTGAAAAAAAAGAACAGGAACAGCCTAAACCTATCGAAACTCTCCCTGTTCAACAGGAAGAGCCAAAAGAACTGGAATTAAAAGAAGTTAAATTCAAAGACCTAAAAAACTGGAACAATGATAATTTCCAAGAAATAGTCAATGCTTTTAAAGCTTCTTGTGCTCGCAT
>CAZFRT010000072.1:0-7863 GCA_964521455.1 uncultured Azospirillum sp. | reverse complement strand
AAAACCCTTGACACACAACAGTTTTAGCTTATATATAGATTCACATAACATCACACAATTTAACACCGTTTAATTATAAAAAGTGGGACAGGAGTGGGACAAAATGTCGACATTATTTAAAGCGGGAAAATTCTCAGGAATACGTTACAGAGAACATCCTACACGAAAAAATGGAATCCGTAAAGACAGATATTTTGTATTACGTTATAAACTCAATGGAAAAACAAAAGAAGAGGCTTTTGGCTGGGAAAGCGAAGGATTCACAGAAAAAGACGCCTACGACATATTATGCACAATTAAACAAAATATAAAAACCGGAAACGGTTATTTCAGCCTAAAGGAAAAAAGAGAAACCGAATTGGCTCAAAGAAAAAAAGAATCTGAAAAAAACATGACTTTGGATAGCTTTTTTATTAACTACTATATTCCTAACCATCTTAATAATAAGAACGAAAAAACAAAAATCAATCAAACCGGATTATACAATAAACATATAAAAGGTTCAATCGGACACAAACAATTAAATGACATTACCCGTTTTGATATTGAAGAAATAAAAAGTGTCTTAAAAAAAGAAAATTACGCGGCCGCCTCAATCAACTATATAATAGGCATAATCAAAAATATATTTAACAGAGCACAGGAATATGAGTTTTTTGACAAGAAAAATCCGGCTAACGCTATTGAACAAATAAAAAAAGACAATAAAAGAACCCGTTGGCTGACGAGATCAGAGGCTGAAACTCTATTAAAAACATTAAAATCAATGAAATTAATAGATGTCGAAAGTTTTGCATATCAATATTATAAAAAATTCGAAACATCTCAGCTTTATGAAATGGCGTTACTCGGACTTTATTGCGGCTTAAGAGCAGGAGAAATCTGCAAACTTACACCTATAGACATTAATTTTGAAACAAAACAAATTTTTGTAAAGGATACTAAAAACACTAAAAGCCGTTTTGTACCTATGCCTAACATTGTAAATAAAACTCTCAAACAAAGAATTGATAATATAAAGATGAAACCCAACGAATATCTCTTCAGGACAAACGATGGTAAAAAAATGAAAGAAATATCCGACCAGTTTTACAGAATTGTTAATAGAATGGGATTTAATGATGACGTTTCCGATTCTCGGCAAAAGGTTGTCTTTCACACTCTTAGACACACATACGCCTCATGGCTGACCCAGGCAGGAGTAAATAAATACATTGTTCAAAAACTTCTTGGCCATCAAAAAGGAGAAATGACTGACCGTTACTCACATCTTGCCCCCGAGAATTTTGCCCAAGCTGCGGATATTCTTAATTTTTAATTTTCCCCAGTTTGCAATATTTTTATAAATTAATAAAAAAAAGATATTGACATATTGCAACATTTGTTGCATAATGATTTTATAAGGAAGCCAAACGGGTATCCATTAAAATTCTAAAGGAGAATTAAAATGAAATTAGATTATTCAGTAAAATACACAGATAAAAAAGGCTCAGCAATCATCCGCGGTACAACACATAATGGTCAGGATGTCTTTTTAAGAAGACAATTGCCCAATGGCAAGCCAATTTCCTGGGAACAGTATGAAGAAGGTAAAGGTATGTATGCTCGCTGGGAACCTTTTGCGTCTATAAACATAAAAAAATTAGATGAGGACAAATAATGCCTAAAGCCGGATATTTAACATCTGAAGAATATCTTGCCATCTGCCGGTGGCTTGATATGGGAACTGATGACCTCATGAAATTTCACAGTGTCCAGAACCGCAGCACCATCCACCGTTGGCAAACAGGCAAGAGCTTTGTTTCTGAGCTGGCTTGCGACAAAATAACCAAGCTTTTCAATGAAGTAAACAAACGAATTAACGCCGCTCTCGAAATAATATATTCAACGGATAAAAATGAGTGTCAAATGGTTATGATAATTTATCCGGAAAGTTGCTCCGACATGATATTCGGCTTAAAAGACTCCAAATGGCCATTGTCTGCGTATAATGCCTATGTCCGACACGTCTACGCCGAGGCAACCGCTAAGGGATACAATGTAGGTCTTATCCGGTTTAACCCACAAGCATATATTGCATTCTGTGCAGCTAATAATCTTAAAGACTGTCCGCAAAGTCGTTCGACTTGGGCTGCCAAGGCTTATAGCAGTGAAGTACATAAATATTAAAAATTATCCTTACACAATTCCAATTCCTGACGGAGCTTATCAATTCGCCCAAGCCATTCCCAGGTGTTCGGAAATTCCGAATAGCTCACTTTTTCAAGCTCTGCCGCCACTCGAGCACCAGCCACAGGATAAACCGGACAAAACTCATAGCTTACCCTCGTACATGAGTTTAAGCAACTCATCACGGCCAGCATTAGGCTTATTGCGAATTTCCACTTTTTTTGCATTAACATATTTAACAACCTCAACTCTTTTCTCCACAATTTTCAGTTCGGCATGAGACCGGCCAAGCAAATAAGCTCCAGCAAGACAAGACAGATAAAGAGCAATATATACCGCATATTTCATAACACCCCCACCAATGCCGCCGGTGCCAAAGCTGCAACAACCATAACCACGATTAAAAATAAAACCGTCAGCCAAAACACCTGCCGACGGCTTAATTTTTTAACCAAAGACTTTTGGACATCATATTTGTTTGTCATGCCTTAATTCCCGCCAGTTTCATTCCGTTTTTCAAAACCTCATCAGAATATGGCTGTTTACCGTTTTCATGAATAATGATTGATTTTAAAAGATTAATCATTATCCCCGGCTCAGAAACATCTATCGGCGTGTCCGGCTTAACACCCAGCTTGAGGCAAACGCTGTAAATATACGATTCCGTGTCATTTTCGCAGGGCGGGGCAAAACGGTTGATAATCGACCGGACATCGCGAAGGCCATATTTTTTCTGATAATTCATCAAAATTTTAGCCAAAGCCCGAATCCCATATTCCGGAGATGAAAAGATACAAAAAGAGCCGTCAGTTTGATTTTCCGACAGCCCTTGCCACTTTTCCCCATGACGGATATTTCCGGGATTATTGTTTCTTACGCCTCTTGGTTCCATTTTTCTTTCCTTTCTTTTTTGAACGATTCCAATTTCCCGTTAAAACTTCCCACGCCCGATTACCGACGTATATCAGTGTGCAAATGCTGATTAGAACCGTCAAAAAAGCATTAAACACCTGAAAATAGTCGACAAGCACGGCAACAGAAGCTGATCCGAGAACTTTGGTGTCTTCGATAAGCCGTTCCATACGTTCCTTACTCCAAAAGCAAGGGGAGCCGTCAAGCTCCCCAATATTTCTAACTTGTTTTTCTGTCATAATAATTCGCTTCGGCAAGGTTTTTTTCAACCTTACTCATATCTTTCAGCATATCGGACATATACATAGCTTCTTGCCAGTCGAGTTTTTTATTTCGGCCGACTTTCTCAAGTTCTTCGACAAACATTTTGACGCCTTTTTGCATATTATCCCGCATTTCGCAAATTTCTTCTCTATTCATCATGTCAATTCTCCCCGTATCTTTTCATGTATTCAATAAGTTTTGCCGGAGTGTCCGAGGTTATCTTAATATCCCCAAACAGCGTATTAAAGCTTTGATCCGGAAGATTGGCCATGTGCTTTTCAATCAGACTTCCCAAAACATCAAGGTTGATTTTTCCGGTACCGTCATCCAGTAATGACATAATTCTTCGACCGTTTGTCTGAAGCTTATATTGTGCAACAATACTTATCCCTGCATTCATCAAAGTAGGTTTCATGTTGCCGAACTCTTCCGACAAATACTCACTCGCTGCCTTAACAGCATTATCCAAACTAATTTCCATCGTCTTCTCCTGTAAAATGGAGAGCGGGAGCAATAACCCCCGCCCTGTGGTTACTGCTTAGCGGCTGCTGTTCTGGCTGCCGAAATTACGGTGTTGGTTTCCCCGGTCGCCGTTGTATTAACAACCTGACCTTGGAATCCAACCGGAACACATGCCGGCATTGGCTGCGGACAAATAGCACTCAGAGGAATAACCTCTTTAGTGATGGCATCCAAACGACCGTTGATGTTCGCAAATTCTTTGTTTGCAGAAGCAAAACCAAATTCCATTGCCTGTTTATTCAGAGCCATGTCTTTATCCAAACGGCAGATTTCAGCCTGCTGGCGTTCACGAGAAGCAACCAGTTCGGTGAAGATTGTTTCAAAGCGACCATTTACACGCTCTTTTTCAGCGGCAATACGGTTTGTATAATCTTCAAACAGTTTCAAATCGCTAGTGTTTGAATAGTCTTTCGCTTGTAAATTTGCAATTTCAAGATTCTGTCCCAACTCAAAACGACTAACCAGAGTGTTTTCAGAACACGGTTGATTAACAACAACAGTTTCGCTGAAACCGCGTAAACCACCGTTATAACCGTTGCAAACACCATGCCCATGACCGCAACCGGTTTCTTCACGGATAATCTGGCGAACTTTTTCCTCGCTGGTTTTGGAGCCGAGAGCCGTTGCACTCATAGCTGTGCCGGCAGCACCCAAACCCGTATTCAAGAGTTTCCAAGCAGCCGAACCCATCGTTCCGGCATTAACTTCAATACCCATATTTTTTCTCCTTGTTAAATTTGAAAGCTTGATTGCTTTCAAAGGCGATTCTAACAAGGGAAACCACCGCTAATAATGATGTGCAGGTGTCAAAGAAGTGATGTTATTTCTCCTTTGGTTTCAAAGCGTCAAGCCTGTCGAGTGCCATGAAAATGACCTCGGCGTGCAAAGCTTTAATTCTCCTATCGGACGTGTTCAATTCATACGCAATCTGCTTTATCTGCATTTTGTTGACATAAATCATTTCCATAATTGTATATTTTTTGCGATTAATCGGAAGACGCCTTAAATATTTTAAGAAATCCTTTTTATCATTCTCAGCCCAATAATGGAGGAAACTCTTAAACCATTTTTCTGTTGCCGACATCTTATCCCTTTCTCGGTCCCCGCCCACCGCGTGGAGATTTTCGGGTGTTAATCGTAACTTTAATCGTTTGTTTTGCCATTTTCCTTAACCTCCCTGTTGAATAACGTTGTCGCCGCTGTTGTTTTCCTGCATTGCCTCTATGGCTTGCTGCGGAGCAAGCTCATAACTCTTGTGGATGTAATAGACAAGAACGCAGGCTTGCACGATGTTCAAGATAAAAAGTGCCAAAATCGCCATTTTGCTTTCTTTCATTTTTTCCTCCATTGCCTCTTTTGCTGATTTTATAATAAGTTCCGTATTCATTTTTTTAGTCCCACATTTAAAGATTGACTCTTAAGCTTAAATCCTCTACCTCTTTAAATGTGTCTGCCGGACACAAAGAGAGCAGGAAGTTAGCCATGGATAGCTTTCTCTTTTCGGGTGCCAGCCCGAAAGGCGGAGAATTGCAGTTCTCCGTCCTCTTTCTTAATAATTAATAATAGCTTTCAATTCGTTTTTTCTCGCCGCCAATTCACTCATGCGGGCAATTTGCGGAGCATATTCCTCAATTGTTGCCCTTCCGGTTGCAATCTTGACACCGATGTAATCTAAGCTTATAAGCTCGACTTCGACTTCCTGAAGTTCGGCCAAAGCTTTTTCCCTTTCCGTCGGAACCGGTTCGACGTAAGTTTCGATATAATATTCGACAATCTTCCCAGCCTCCGGACGATACCTTTTTACCGGCTGGATCATCCCTTCCGGAATCGGTGCGGAAACCAAAGGACGGTATCCGTCTTTCTCCATAATCTCCGTGTTTTGATTGTAATTAAAAATATTTCCCCGGTTTTTCGGAGGAAGCTCTATTTTTGAATCTGAAATAAATTTTGCATACATTTTCTTTTCCTTAAATAACCGTTACTTTCACAAAACCGCCCGTTCCGGTATTTTTACCGGCGTTCCCGTCGCAGCCTTTACCATATCCGTCAAAAACAGAAGCCCCTGAAGGAACTGCCTTGTTGTAGGCATATCCTCCGTTGTTACCATTGTTGCCGGGAATGTTTTCTAAAACCTCATAACCGTTAAGCTCGGCCGCCGCATTTTCTTCATCAACGCTTGCCGTTCCGCCGTTTGCTCCGGTCGTGTTGCCATAAATTCCGTTCAATCCGCCGCTTGTGGAAAACAAAACCTTTTCTCCGGACTTGACAGAAGAGCCGCTTCCGGCTGTGGAGCCTCCTTGGTTAATCCCGGTCGTCCATTTTCCCATAGCTCCGCAGACAAACTGATAAGATACGCCTTTTTTCAAACAGGTCTTGACCGACAAATAAGCGTCCGAACCGCCGGAACCGTACCATATTCCGTAACCACTCGCCCCGCCGTCTCCACCTCCTCCGCCGATAAGTTCAATTTTAACATCGACATTTTCCTCCGGCTCAAAAACAACCGATGTCGTTTCGTTATAATTAACGGCATTTTTCAAATCCAAATAAATCAGAGTTTCCCCTTTTTTATACTTTCCGCCGAAGCCGCCGAGCGGTTTTAATTTTGAAGGAAGTGCCATCAACTCAATCTCCGTTTAAGGGCTCGGCAAGGTGTTCCCCCCCCCCCTAGATTTCCGCCATTTTTATAACATCGATATTGTAACATAGCCGTTTCCGTCCTGATACCCTTGTGTGTGAACAACTTCCGAACATAATTCCGAATCTGTATAAGAAGATCCTCCACCACCTCCGGAAGCCGAAACATAACGAATATTCTGCATTCTTGTTGAACCGCCACCACCTCCGTAATAACCTGCACCACCGCATCCACCTGCTATATCGCCGCTACCATCATTATAAAAATCATATCCATCGCCACCAATTCCCAGACTTCCGTCCTTTCCATACGAAGATACTACGTTATCGGCATTGCCGGCTCCTTTACCTCCGGAAATTTGCGTTCCTCCGCCGGCACTATACGAATTATTGATTTCCGCCGAGGCTTCCCCGGTTAAATCTCCGCCGTTGCCTCCTCCGGAGCCGGGACCTCCAACAGCCACACCACTGCTCGCCCCGCCGCCGGCCACAACCAAACGGCTAAGCAATGCCTCTTGAGAGATTATGTCGGCCGCACTTGTACGAATGTCCGAAGCGTTGTATTTTGCAACTCTGGCATTATCCGGCTCTTTACCGACCCAGATATAAAGCTTTTGACCGGGAGTAACGTTTAACACGCATTGAACTCTTCCGCCTTTGCCACCGATAGAGGAACCGGCCTTACCTCTGGCCGCAACACAATCCACCCGTACGTTCTTACATCCGGCCGGAACTACCCACTCCTGCAATTCTCCGATATAATTAAAAGTTACCGGTTCAAAATCAGCAGACATTTCCACAGCCCCAAGCAGCTTAAACTTACTAGGTAACGGCATAATATCCCTCCACAGAACCGAGCCAGCTTTCTCCGCCATCCCAACTCATAAAGCCTAAAAGAACGTGCTTGGTAATGTCCGAGAAATCAGGCGTATTGTCGTTTAACCATGCAAACACATTGGCAGACGTGAAATCGACAGAAACAAGAGCGGAAAGCTTAATGTCAACATGAAAAACAATCTCCCCGCTTTTTGCCAAACCCGAGGCGTCAAACGTAATTGCCGAGGCCTCAGAAATTTCTAACGGATAAGAAGTCTTGCCATCCTCCAAAACAATGGCTGAAGTATTTCCCGTCTTGCGAACATAATATAAGGAGTTGATTGAAGCGTCTTTTGCTTCTTGAGCCGACACTGCTGCCGCTTGAGCTGATGAAGCTGCCGCCAAAGACGCAGCGTCAACAGCCTCTTGTTTCTCCATGGCATTGGTGTTAAAAGAATTTAACTTTGCCACATAGTTGTCGTTAAAAGCCTGTGTCTTTTGAACGTCGTTGGTATTATACGCCTGCGTCTTTTCAGAAGCATT
>CAZFRT010000071.1:0-7880 GCA_964521455.1 uncultured Azospirillum sp. | reverse complement strand
ATGGCTTGTTTGGCGGATGACAGCGGTTTGTGTGTGGATGCTCTGGGCGGACGTCCCGGAGTTTATTCCGCCCGATATGCCGAAGACGCTTCCGGAAACAGGGATTTTGATAAAGCAATAGAACGTTTGGTTGGTGAGTTAAAAGAATCCGGAAGTCATGATTGGTCGGCTCATTTCAGTTGTGTGTTGGCTTTTTCGGTTCTGGGGCAAAAAACGCAAATTTTTGAGGGGCGTGTTGACGGTAAGATTATTTCCGAAAGAAGCGGAAGCAACGGTTTTGGTTTTGATCCGGTTTTTGTTCCGGAAGGTTTTGAAAAGACTTTTGCAAATTTTACCAAAGAAGAAAAGGCTTTGATTTCGCACCGAGGTCGAGCCTTCCAAAAGTTTATAAAGATTTTTGAATAAATTAAAAGCCCCTTTGAGCAGATATTCAAGGGGGCTTTTTGAAACTTAGAGATATAATTTTTCTTGCTCGAATATGATTTCGGAAGGCAAAGGTGCAAAGGTGAGAGCTGTTTCTTTGTTTTGAGTACGTTCTCTGCGGATTGTGTCTTGTACTTTAAAGGCAACGGCTCTGGCAACAACATTGAGCACTTTGTCGTTGAGTAAAATTTTCTGGCTTTCCAAATCTTTAGGATAAACTTGAGAAATAACATCCAATTTGTGTTCAGGAACATAAACACGGTGCGGAATGTAATGCCGCATGAAAGCATAGGCTGAAGCTGCAGTCATATCATCTGTTCTGGTGTCATATCCGATAAGGCTTAAAGCTTCTTTGGTGCTCATTGTTCCGATTTTTCGGGCATCGCCGAGGTTGTACCATAAACCCACACCTTCGTCGGCAAAACGTTTCCATGGAAATTCTATTCCCGGATCCGGTTTGCGGTTCGGAGAAACATCAGAGTGTCCGACAACCATATATGGACTGATGTTGTGCTCTTTGATTTTTGTTTTGCAGAAGTCCAACAAAGATTCAATTTGTGCTTCGTTATAAGGTTCTTGACCCATGGACGGACTATGAATCTCAATACCGATAGAGTTGGAGTTTATATCTCCGTCATGCTGCCGCCAGAATGATGCACCTGCGTGCCAAGCTCGCAGATGATCGGGAACGCATTGCGTAATCACGCCTTCCAAATCCATAATATAATGGGCACTGACTTCATAACGGTTAAAAGAACCTATGATGTCAGCGGACGGAGTAGCGTGAATTACCAACATATCAAGGTCTTTTTTGCGGTAATTGTAATGTTCTACGGGGCTAAATTTCATTTTGTTACTTTATACGTACGTGATTCTTTAATTAAGCTTTAGCTCTAAGATACAAATTTTTGTTTATTTTGCAAGCTTTATAGTTAATCATCTGCAAATTTTTTTCTATATTATTGACTTGCCGAACAAGAATCCCTAGAGTTGATTTTATGATGAACAAAATATTCAATATTCCGGCATCCTGTTCTTTTACGGATGTTTTGGCAGAAAAATTTTTGGCAGAGTATCAGGATAATCCCTTGGAGCTGGCAGATGTTTTCTTTTTATTGCCAAACAGAAGAGCTGTTAAGGCTTTGGCCGATGCTTTTGTGCGTTTGAAAGGGCTTTCTCCGACAATGTTGCCGCGTATGATGCCGATAGGCGATGTGGAAGAGGATGAGCTGCTTATTTCCGGTTTTGATAATTCAGATGTTCTTAAAACACTTTCTCCCGCAATGGAGAAAAATGAAAGGTTGCTTTTGTTTACGAAAATCATTCTTTCTAAGCCTTCGGAGTTTGGATTGGAAAAACTTTCAGCTAATCAGGCGTGTTTTTTGGCTCAGGAGTTGGCAAATCTGATAGATACCGTCAACAATGAAAATCTTTCTTTTGATAATCTTAAAAATCTTGTACCGGAGGAATATTCCGCTTATTGGCAGGAAACATTGAAGTTTTTGGAAATAATTACCTGTTTTTGGCCGGAGATTTTAAAAGAAAGAAATTTGGTTGATCCGAGTTTTCGCCGCAATCAGTTGTTGTCGGCACAGGCTGATTTGTGGAAGAAGAATCCTCCCGATAAAAGAATTGTTATTGCCGGAACAACAGCTACTTTTCCGGCTATGAAAAAGTTGGTTAAGACGGTTTTGGAGTTGGAAAAGGGTGAGCTTATTCTTGCCGGTTTGGATAAAAATCTGGATGAGGACAGTTGGTCTGAAGTTGATGAAACGAATCCACAATATGAATTGAAAGATTTGTTGGATTATTTGAATATCGACAGGATGAATGTTGTTGATTATGTTTCTTCAGAAAATCCGGCAAGGGAAATTTTTGTTTCAGAGATTATGCGTCCGGCTAAAACAACCGATAAATGGCGGGATATTAAAAACAAACACCTTTCCCGAGAGGCTTTTGAGGGATTGCAAGTTATCAGTTGTCCGGATATTCGCCAAGAGGCTCTGAGTATCGCCTTAATTATGAGGGAAAATCTGGAGATTCCGGAACATACGACAGCTCTTGTTACCACGGATAGAAATTTGGCTCGAAGAGTGGCTTCGGAATTGGAACGCTGGCAAATTAAAGTGGATGATTCAGCCGGACGTCCGTTGGCAACGACCGCTGTGGGAGCGTATTTGCGATTGATTGCCAAAGTCTGTGAAAGTGATTTTGCTCCGGTGGATTTTCTCAGCCTTTTGAAGCATCCGTTTACGGCGGGAAAAATGAATTATGCCGAAATTCGCAAATTTGTTCGTGAATATGAGAAAAAAGTTTTGCGTTCAGGAAAAAAAGATGAAGCGTTGGAAGGTTTTGCGGTTTCTGTTAAAGAAATTCTGCGGGATTTTTACGAACTTATGAAACAACCGTCCGCAGATTTTAAGGAACTTATTCGTTTACATATTTTAGCGGCGGAAGCTTTAGCTTCGACAGAAGATAAAGAAGGGGTGCAAATTTTATGGCAGGGAGAGAACGGAGAAGCCGGAGCCAGATTTATTGCATCTGTTTATGAAAAAGCAGATATTCTTGGGAAAATTGAGCCTTCAGAGTATGTCGGATTGTTGGAAGCTTTGATGTCTGGCGTTACCGTGCGGCCGAAGTACGGGACACATCCTCGTTTGAAAATCTTAGGGCCGATTGAAGCCCGCCTGACGCATTTTGACACGGTCATTATCGGAGAGGTCAATGAAGGAGCTTGGCCAAAGTTAGCCGGAGCGGATCCGTGGATGTCTCGTCCGATGAAAAAAGATTTCGGTTTTCCTATGCCGGAGAAAGCAATCGGTGTTTTGGCCAATGATTTTAGTCAGTTAATGGCAAACGCCCAGGTTTATTTGACCAGAGCCGACCGTGTTCAGGGAACGCCGATGGTTAAATCACGGTGGTGGATGCGTTTGGAAACCGTGTTAAAAGCTATGGGTGTTAATATTGATGATATAGAAAACAATCTCTATTCTTCTTGGGCAAAGTTCTTAGATCGTAGTGAAAATTTTGTGCGTCTTCTTCCGCCCGAGCCTCGCCCTCCGGTATCAGCTCGTCCGAGAGAACTTTCTGCCAGTGCAATAGAAAATTGGATGAGGGATCCGTATATCATTTTTGCAAAATATATTCTCAAACTTAAGCCTTTGGATGAGTTGGAACAAGATTTAAGCATGAAAGATTACGGAAATATTATCCATGCGGTTTTAGAAGCGTTTAATAAAAAATTTCCGTTGTCTTATCCTGAAAATGCTAAAGAAGAGCTTTTGAAACTGGGGCGGGAATATTTTGCCGAAAATGAAATTGCTCAGGAAACAAGGGCTTTTTGGTGGCCAAATTTTGAAAAAACGGTTGAGTGGCTGACGGAAGCGGAGGCTCCGTATCGTCGGGATATTGCCAAGATTAACAGTGAAGTTCAGGGACGTTTCTCTTTTGATGCTCCTGCCGGAGAATTTACGATTACGGCAAAAGCAGATAGAATTGATGAAACGTTGGATGGTCGGATAAATGTTATTGATTACAAAACCGGACAAGCCCGTTCTCCGAAAGAAGTTGCCGGAGGATATGCTCCGCAGCTGCCGATTGAGGGGCTAATTGCCAAGTTTGGCGGATTTGAAAATATTCCGGCAAAAGAGGTGGAAAAGCTTGTTTATTGGCAATTGGGACGCAAAGAAGTGCTTATTGATAGTGATATGGAGCAGTTGTTGGACAGTTCGTATCAAAAATTGAAAGATTTGGTTTCTGTTTTTGATTTTGAAACGACGCCTTATATTTCCAAGCCAAATCCGAAACACGCTCCGAAATATTCTGATTATGAACATTTATCCCGAGTTAAAGAATGGTCAGTTCAGGAGAGCAGTGATGAATGAAATTAAGCAGAAAAAAGAGCAGCAGGGGGCTTTGGCTACGAAACAACAGCGAAAGGCTGCGGATCCAAGTCGTTCGGTTTGGGTGGAAGCTTCCGCCGGTACCGGTAAAACTAAGGTTTTGTCTGACCGAGTGCTACGGATTTTATTAAGCGGAGTTCATCCTTCAAAAATCCTTTGTTTGACATATACTAAAGCTGCGGCGGTGGAAATGAGTTCCCGTATTGCCGGCCGGCTTAGTAAATGGGCTGTCGCAGATGAAGAAGAATTGCATAAGGAATTATCCGCTTTGTTGGGAACACTTCCGGCAGAGAGAAAAGCTTATGAAGCTTTGGAAGCTTCTGCTCGGAAGTTATTTGCCGTTTTATTGGATACGCCGGGTGGAATGAAAATTCAAACAATTCACAGTTTTTGTCAGGAGATTTTGAAGCGTTTTCCTTTAGAGGCAAAAATTTCTCCGTATTTTGAGGTTATGGATGACAGAACATCATCGGAAGCTTTGGATGAGATAAAAAAAAGGTTGCTCAGAAAAATCGAATCCGAACCGGAAAGTCAATCCGCTCAAGCCTTGGCTTATTTAACCAGAAATGTCAGCGAATATAAGTTTCCGGAAGTAATGAACGCAATTGCGGTTAATCGCAGTAAAATTGCAGTCTTGTTTGCTCAATATTCCGATTTTGATGATTTAATCAAAGAAACAGCTTTCCGTTTGGGAGTGCGTGCGGATGATACAGAGGAAAAACTTGTTTCCGACTTTATATCCGGAGTTGATAGAAGTCTTCTGCAACGCATGATGAATGCTTGGTTTAAAGGAACGGCAACGGATGTCGCAAAGGCTGAAAAACTTTCTTTGTTGTTAAGTGATGTTTTTGATTATGAAATTTATAAAAATTTGTTTTTAACCAAAGAAGGAAAACCATCGGCTAAGGCAGGAACGAAATCTGCTTTGGCGGATTATCCGGAACTTCCGGATGTGTTTGTCAAAGAAGCGGAGCGGATTTTGAAACTGGAAGAGCAGAGGACGGCTCTGCGAGTTTTTGCCTCTACAAAAGCTGTTTTATATTTGGCAGAAGATTTAATTAAAGGATATGAGCATTATAAGAAAATTTTCTCCAAAATGGATTATGAAGATTTGATTGTGGTTACCAGAAATCTTTTGGAGAACAAGAGTGTTGCAGACTGGGTTTTGTTTAAATTAGACGGAGGAATCGATAATGTGCTGATTGATGAGGCACAGGATACATCACCGAATCAGTGGGCAATTATCCGCTCTATTACCGAAGAGTTTTTTGTCGGAGAAGGAGCTCGGGAAAAAGTTCGTACAGTTTTTGCCGTGGGAGACAGAAAGCAATCTATCTATAGTTTTCAGGGAGCTGATCCGCAGGAGTTTGAGCGTATGCGTCAATATTTTTCGCATAAGGCGAAAAATTTTGACGAAGTTCGTTTGGATGTTTCCTTCCGTTCGACGGCAGCTGTCTTAGATAGTGTGAATTCGGTTTTCCAGGATGATTACGCCAAAAAAGGTGTTGTCCTTGAAGGGCAAGATATTACCCATATTCCGTATCGTATCGGAGATGGGGGTAAGGTGGAGCTCTGGCCGCTTATTGAGCCTTTGGAAGGAGAAAACGAAGAAGGATGGCGTCCGCCGGTGGAAAGAAAAACCAGTGAATCCACCAGTTCCAGACTGGCAAAGCAGATTGCTCGCAAAATTAAAGCCATGGTTGAAGGGGAAGAAATTCTGGTTTCTCAAAATCGTCCGTTGCGGTATCGAGATTTTATGATTTTGGTGCAACGACGTAACAGTTTTGTGGAAGAACTGGTTCGTGAGTGCAAAAATGTAAATGTTAACATTGCCGGTGTCGATAAAATCAAATTACTTGAACAAATAGCAATTCAAGACTTGGTTGCGGTGGGAAAATTTTTGCTTTTGCCGACAGATGATTTGATTTTAGCCACGATTTTAAAATCTCCGCTGTTTGGTTTGAATGATGATGATTTGTTTGATTTATGTTATAACAGAGGGGCTGTTTCTCTTTGGTCAAAGTTAGGAACGGTCGTTAAGTATGCGGAAGTTTATAAGCAACTGCAAGAGCTTTTGGATATGGCTGATTTTGTTCGTCCGTTTGAGTTATATTCTCATATTTTGAACAAACAGGGCGGCAGAAAAAAGTTTGTGGAACGGATGGGGTTTGAAGCCGAAGACGGTTTGGATGAATTTATTAATCTGACGCTTGACTTTGAAAGAGAACATATTCCGAGTTTGCAAAATTTCATAAATTGGGTTGCTAAAGATGAAATTGAGATTAAGCGAGAACTGGAACAAAGTGATGCCGATGCCGTCAGAGTTATGACTGTTCACGGTTCTAAGGGGTTGCAGGCTCCCGTGGTTATTCTGCCGGATACGGTGCGAGTGGTTAATGTTAAAAAAGAAGGTGGAATGTTGTGGGATGATTTGTTTTATTTTCCACTTTCTTCCAAAGATTATGATCATAATTGTGATAAGATAAAACAAAGGGAATCCGAACTGCAACTTGAGGAATATAAGCGTCTGTTATATGTGGCTTTGACGAGAGCGGAAGACAGATTATGCATTTGCGGTTATCGGAAAAAGAACAAAGCAAAGGAAGAATCTTGGTATGAGATCTGTCGCAAAACATTGGAGAAGCTCGGAGATGAGAAAGAAAGCGGCAATATTGAATATTGTGTTGCCCAAGAAGCCGAGCCGAAAGAAGTTGAAAAGGTTAAAAGCAAAAAGACAGAACTTCCTGATTTTACGTGGATAAAGAACAAAGCTCCGGAAGAGAATCCTTTGGCAAAACCGTTTACACCTTCCAAACCGGATGAAGATGAAGAAGAACTTCCGTTATTATCACCAATCGGAGAAAACGGTCAAAGCCGTTATCGCAGAGGTTTGCTTATCCATAAACTTTTGCAGTTTCTTCCTGATGTTAAAAAAGAAGACAAGTTGGCGGTCATTGATGAGTTTTTGTTGAAAAACGCTCCCGATTATGCGGAATATGAAAGAAAACGAATCCAAAATGAAGTTCTCCGACTGTTGAATGATAAAAAATACGGAAGTTTATTTGGTCCGAACTCAAAAGCCGAAGTGCCGATTATGGGATTGGTTGACGGTAAAATTATTTCAGCCGTTATTGATCGTTTGGTTGTTGAAAAAGATAGGGTTTTGATTATTGACTTCAAAACAAACCGTCCGGCGGCGGCAACCCCTGAAGATGTTCCTGCGGTTTATATAAAGCAGCTTAAAGCTTACGGAGAGTTGTTGGAAAAGATTTATCCGGAAAAGAAAATTGTTTGTTTGATTTTATGGACGGATACATCTTTGCTTATGCAAGTAGATTAAAAAAATTAATTTTGCGAATTTTTCATAAATACTCTTTAATATAAAAAAATATTCATTATATTAGAACTATTGATTACGTAATTTAGAAAGGGAATGAAAAATGAAAGCGATTAGCGACAGTCAGTTTGAAACGGAGGTTTTGAAGGCAAAAGGTTTGGTTTTGGTTGATTTTTGGGCAGAATGGTGCGGACCTTGCCGTCAGTTGATTCCGGTTT
>CAZFRT010000070.1:0-7913 GCA_964521455.1 uncultured Azospirillum sp. | reverse complement strand
GGTGTTTGGCGGCGGGTTTATGCCGTCGCCAAATCTGAAAAAAGCAAAAAGGAGTTGTTATGCCTCAGTTAGATCCTACCTGGTATGTTTCACAGTTGTTTTGGCTTTGTGTGTGCTTTTTTACCATGTTGTTTATTATGGGGAAGCTTATTGCACCGCGTATAGCTGATATTTTGGCGCAAAGACAGCGTAAAATTGATGACTATCTGGTTAAAGCTCATCAGATTAAAGAACAAGCTGAAGAGTCATTGCAGAAGTATCATAATGCTTTAGCAAAGGCTACGGCAGAAGCTGATGAGACATTAGCTCAGACACAGAAGGAACTGGCTGATTATATCAGTAAAAAACAAGACGAACTTTCTCAAAAACTTAATGCTAAAATCACAGAAGGTGAGGCACAGATTAATGCACAGAAAGAGCAAGCAATGAAAGAAGTTCGCGGAATTGCTGAAGTTTTGGCTGTTGAGGTTGTTAAAAAAATGGGGTTGAAACAGATTTCTAACCAGAATTTGAAAGACAGCCTGAAAAAAATTGCAAATGATTAGGATTAGGTGAGATGGCTTTGGAAGATTCTGCAACGACCAAGGAAATAATTGATGCAACACAGAATGCAGTTATTGAAGCTGCTGACAGTGTGGCAAATATTATAGGAACAACTGCGCATGACTTGCATGGTCATGAAGCTTTTTATGAGCATCCGACGTTTTGGGTCGGTGTTTCTTTTGTCTTGGTTATTTTGGGCTTGGGACGTCCGATCGGAAAAGCTGTTAAATCATTATTGCAAAAACGTGTTGACGATATTATTAAAAGAATTACCGATGCGGCTAATCTGAAAGATGATGCGCAGAAATTGTTGGTTGAATATGAACGGAAATTTATTAACGCAGAGGTTGAGGCCAATGAAATTTTGGTCAAGAATAAGCGTGAGGTTGAACTGTTCAAAAAAGAAAGTTTGGATAAATTAAAAGCAGATATGGCTAATAAGGAAAAAGAGGCCGATGAACGCTTAAAAGCGGCGCAGAATGAAGCTATGTCTGAAATTTCCGGTTTGTCTGTTGAGATGACGATTAAGGCTGTTAAAGATGCCATCATCAACAAATTGGATAATAAAGCTCAAGATGAGTTGATTGATAATTCAATTAATATGATTGCTCATATGAAATAAGTTTTTATTTCTTAAAGAATTTTTGAGGCTGAGAAATCAGCCTCTTTTTTTATATTGGTTTGTTGTGTTTCGCTAAATAGATATAAAAAAACACCTCCGAGTTCGGAGGTGTTTTTGAAATTGTGTATTGCGTTCTTTTAGAAAGTGTAACGCAGACCGAAGTACCATTCGTGTGCATTAACGTTGGCGCTGTCGATGTCACCCATATCGATGTAGCGGTAACCACCATCGAGGTTGAGGCATCTGTTAATGCGGACAGTCAAGCCGGCACCAATGCTCCAAGCGAAGTTATTGACATCGTTGTTATCTTCATGTCTGTTTCCTCCAGAGACATAGAATGTATCCATGTTGACTTTAGCCCAACCAATACCACCGCTGATGTACGGGCTGATGACATAGTTCGGCATAAAATCGATATAACCGTTTAACATCAGGTTTTTAGCTCCGAATTCTGTGCCGCTTAAGCCGGTCGGAGAAGTTTCATCGTGATCCTGACGGTAAGAATATTCCAATTCAGCACGGAAGTATGAGTAGCGATAACCAACAGCACCGCTCATCATCCAAACGTTATCAAAGTCAATATCAGCTGTAGCCGTAGATGTTGAATCTTCATTAACATCATTTAAGTTTGAGTCTGTTACACCACCGCGGATGGCAAAATACCAGCCATCGCGAGCTGCAGCGGAACCGGCAATAGCGGTAGAAAGCAACAGTGCGGAAGCGATTGTAAAGAGTTTCTTTTGCATCTTTTTCTCCAAGATTCGTGAAAATAGTCAATATTTGCGCTAAAATTTGTCTATTTTGTAACACAAAAATATTATATAATCAAGTATTAATTTATTTGGAATCAGATTATTTCAAATTGTTTAAATTATCTTTAATTTTTCGAAATTTTTCATTTGACAAAGGCGGAGGGCCGAATACCCTTTTGCTGGGTGCTGGGTGCTGAGATAATAGCAAGCGTTGTGCAGAAGGAAAAAGCAGGCATAGAAAGTTGAAAGTATGTGTTGAGAATTTTGATAGGGTAAATAAGAGAAAAAAGCTGAATTTTGCTGCTGTTGTTTTATCTGAATAAATAAAAAAACTGTCTGCCGGTGAGGGCAGACAGTTTTTTTGTTGAGGGTAACGAGGGAGCTTACTTGCTCAAAACCTCGTTGAAGAGTACTTTGCCTTTGTAGACAACCTTCACTCGAACGGTACCATTGCTTTCAGAAATCTGATAGGTTTCAGAATCTTCACTCGGTTCGCCGAAGAACGGCTGGTTGAGTGTTACATCTTCTAGCTTTTCTATGAAAGTTCCGTAAACCTCGTCTCTGTATTCGCCATTGACATCTTTGTAAACCCAATGCTTGTTAGGCTTGGCTTCAATGTTGATGTATGCCGGAATCAGATACTGGTTAGGATTTTCGATGTAGAGTGAGTTACCGAGCGCTTTGGTAATGGTATTTACATCCATTTCGTGGAAATTATACCCACCGTTCCAGAACGAAATTACACCGGTTGTGGTGATGATTGTTCCGCTGATGAACGGTTTACCATCTGCATCCCAAGCCCAAGACAGGCGACCAAATTGCTTTGTTTTGCCAAGGTCTATTGTCTGGTCGATAGTCGGATTGACGATAACCTCTTTCTCGACATCGAGGTTGAACTTATTGGAATAGGAAGTCTGCACATCATTGTAGCTTTCCTGATAGGTCAGCGTATACTGCGTGCGGTTATACTCCTTGCCATTATTGTTCACAATGCCCATATCTACAGGATTACCGGAGCCGGCGAAAATCACTGTTGATTTCGGAGAAATGAAATCGACCCTCTCTCCACGGAAAATGGTGTAAGCTGTTTCGTAGACGGTCTTTACGACTGAGTTGCCTACGTTGAACTTAAACGTATTGTCTGTGGTGATTGTGGTGATGTGGTTCCCGTTTTCAACACGACTGTTTTCGCTTGTCGAGGTTGCCATCTGCTGGTATGTCAGGGTGTTGTTGGGGCGGATAAAGTTTTTATCGCCGTCAACGATTACCTGATGAGCCAGCTTCTGAGTAACCACGGAATCTCTTTGGCTTAATGTTCCGACAATGTGGAAAGTTATTGTCGAAATACCTGTTGTCGGGTCAAAGTCCTTGGTGACGGTATGGGATACATATTCGTCTTTCGGGTTGACCTTTTCAACGTCGATGTCCACGTTAGCGGCGAGCGTGTTCAATGCCTCCTCGTAAGTCTCTCTGAATTTGAGAGCATATCTGGTGCGGTTGAATGTTTTGCCGTCCTCGGTTATTTCGCCTATGTCGTTCTTCTCTATGCCGCTAAAGTCCACTTTGGGAACAGGAGCGATAAAGTTGAGCTGCTGACCATTATACATGGTGTAAGCGGTTTGATAGGTTTCTTCAATGTTGTAGTTGAAGAAGTCAAAATCAAACCCATAGCGGATAACTTTGGTTGTGATCACGTGGCCGGTCTCTTTGTCAGTATTAGTCTTTTCTGACAGAGAAACAACATCGTTTGCCTTTTTGAGCCCGAGGTAATTATTGTCTCGAACGAAGCGCTTGTCGCCGTCAATCTTGGTGTCGCGGATGAGTTCCTGAACAGCAATTGAATCTCGGGTTCCGCTCTCTTTGTAGTCGCGGTGCCAGATGATTCTGGAGATGATCTTATTGCCGTTGTTCTCAAACTCGTACTGGATTGTTTCCGAGATGAGCGGGTCAACAGGAGCCGGGGGCAAGACGTTTGCTTTCTCAACGAGGAATTCCTGCTTCTGATTCAAATCGTAAGCATCATTATTGTATGAGCCGTTGAAATAAATCACACTTGCATAGCTTTGATAAGTTTTTCCGTCAATTTCCTTGTCGGTAGCATCGTCGTAAGTATACTTATCGTAGTTTTGCATGTGCTTTGAAGAAGGCATTTCCATCACGCGGAGGCCGTTAAAGAGTTTCCATGCCTTTTCGGCTGAAGAATGAGTTCCAGTTCGGAAGTCGTTGGCATAGTTCCAGGTGTAGCTCCAATCTGAGGTCGTTTTTTCGAACTCGTAATCATTGTTGCCGCTCTTGGTATATGCTTCGCTAACGTTCTCAGTCTGTTCAATCTTCGGGTTTCCGAATTGGATGTTGGGAACTTTCCAAGCCTTTTGAGCATCGTCAATCCACTGCTTTACTTCGAGATCCACAGAATAGGTGACACGTTTCTTTCCTGAAACAGACCAGTACTCATAAACATCTCGCTGAGAGGTGTAAATTGAGGTGTTGTTGTCAACTTTGGTCTTGAGGAAGAGCTTTTCCGTACCGTTAATGGGTATGGCGCCGTTAAACATGTCTTCTTTTTCGTTCGGGGTCTCGGGAGCATCAACCATAAAGTTAGGATAAATACTATCTACGTGTTGGATATTGTCGTCCGTATGGTGGCGGAAAACAGCAAACACCAGCGTTACTTTCGTACGCAGATAGGGTTCGTTCCTGACCAAGAATCTCTCCATGACTTCGTTTCGCTGTTTGATAAAGACGATGCTGTCAAGCAGGCAGTTGGGAAGTTCTATACCGCTGTGCTTGTTGTATTTCACCTCTTGGTTGCTGGTTGACAGAGTCAAAGTAAGACCATCGAAGTTGTATACGAAGCTTTGAGTATAGGTTGCAAGGTCAAGGTGGTTGTTGGTGGTGGTCGCCGAGAGATATTTTTCGGAAACGCTTTTCTCCTCCAGTTTAAATTCCGGAATTGAACGCACCATACGCTCGAGCTTGTCCCAAGTGATTCTGAAGGGGAGGTCCTGGTTGATCTCATCTGTCGAGGGGACACCTTTCTCTGTGAGAGAGATGTTTGCCTGGCATTTCTTGCAGTCGACAACAAGGCCGTCAGAGTATTTCCAGTTGTGGGAAAGTCCGGCGTAGTTGAGGACTGCAGAGACAGTCGGATCTTGCGGATCGATGACCGGGGTCTTGATGTCTTCGGGGTACTCTTCATAGGTGCAGCCTGTCAAGGCAACTGTGAAGATGACAGCTATCGCTACCATCATTCGAAAGAAAATGTTCTTTTCCATATAAATAAAGTTTTTGTTTGTTTTTTTTGATTTTCTTTTGTCTTTGGCAGGACGCAACGAGTTGGTACTCTTCGTAACTTTAAACGTGAAAATTTCTGAAACTGAGGAACAGTAACAGATTGTTCAATTTAAAGCCCAATGGGGAATAATAAGGGTTATTGCCCGTCCTGTAAGTAATTTAGGTGACAGAATAAATTTGTTTGACAAAAATATGATAGCTTAATTAGAGAGAAAATGCAACTGTAAACATGTATTCTGTGGCAGAAAGATTCAGAATTTTAATAAAAATGTAACAATTATTCGGAAGGTGCGGATTCGACAAAAAACGAGGCAGAGAATGAATGGTTTTAAAAAACAGAGAAGCCGAAATCATGCATTATGCATGAATTTCGGCTTCTCGATTAGAGAATAATTTTTTACTTGGCGTTGATAGCATCGTAGTAAGACTTATAAGTCATTTTGTGACTTTTGTGAGTGCCTTTGAATTTGTAGACAACTCCAACAAAAACCTGACCACGACCGACCATGTTGGTTGTAACATGTTCGTAACCGGCTTTAACACCGACTGAATGACCAAGACCCGTGCGCCACAGAGCCTGTACACCACCTTCATAGTTCACGGTGTTGTGAACCAGACGGTCAAGAGCTTTCGCTCCTGCATTGGGGTAATAAGATGTGAGACGGGTGTATCCGATGCCTCCGAAAACAGCAAACTGACACTTGCTGTGCTTTGAGAGCTGGAGCACGATGTTAGCACCAACGGTGGGTACATAACCAGACTTCACATAAGTGAGGTCTTCGTACACAAGCTTCGGCATGTTGGTCATCTGCACCTTAGCCTCAAGAGAGAGAGCTACGTTGCTTTTGTGACCGAAGCAAAAGTCATAGCCGGCTACAATCTCAGCGCGAGCTGAAAAAGAGCTGGAGGAACCGGCGCCTTCGTGGCTGAGGTTGGTATAGCCGGCGAAAACACCAGGCTGAAAGTACCAACCGCTGCACTTTTCGGCCTTCTGATACAGGAGTGCATCTTCAGACGTCGGAGTGTAGATGTTTTTTCCCGTTTTTACCCAGTTGGTATCTGCGGGGCAGATCTGGGTGTATTTGCAGTTGTGCGTGTCGTAGTGGAAAGGAGACTGCGCGAAAGCTGCGTTAGAAACGAGAACGGTTGCTGCTACGAGGGCGATATTTTTGATTGATTTCATAAGTTTTGTTGGGTTTTTAGGGGTGGGTAAAATGGCCGCTCTCACCTCTGACTGATGTCACCAGGTGAGAGTTAGGCCGGAAAATTGTTTGGTTTGTTAATTAGTTAGCGAAAGTGTGGTCGAAGACGGTTGCGCCTTTGTATTTGACCATGATACGAACGCTACCATCCTGAGAAGTGATGTTGTAAGTCTCAGATGTTTCACTCGGTTCGCCGAAGAACGGCTGGTTGAGTGTTATATCGTCGAGCTTTTCGATCACTGTACCATATACCTCGGCGCGAGCGGTGCCGTTAACATCGGTATATACCCAATGCTTGTTAGGCTTGCTCTGTACGTCGATGTACGACGGGATGAGGTACTGGTTGGTGTTCTCAGTGTAGAGGCTATTGCCGAGACGAGCTTTGATGGTGTTGGTGTTCATCTTGTGGAAGCAATAATTGCCGTTCCAGAAAGAAACTACACCGTTTGCTGTAACAATAGTACCGGAGATGAAAGGTTTGCCCTCTGCATCCCAAGCCCATGACAGACCGCCAAACTGCTTTGTCTTTGCAATGTCGACACCGCCGATTTCATTCGGCATGTCGGGTTCCGAAGGAGTTTCGGGCTCTTCTTCAACAACGGGTACAGGTACGAGAGTTGAATAGACAATGTCCATCTCCTCTTTGTGCTGATTCATCTGACCATCTTCATAGTCATTGAAATAGTTTTCAGCCTTAGCTGTTACGATTACGCGGTTATATTTCACACCGTCAACAATCACTTCCTCTTTGGCGCCGTCAACCATAGCGGTATCAGAAACCTGAGTGACGATAGTTGTGTAGTCGTATTCGCAGCGGTCTGCTTTGCTGTTGTTGAAGGAAACTTCTTTCCAAGAACCGGTGAGAACAACATCCATACCGTTGAAAGAGAGTTTGCACTCTTTTTCAAATTTGGTGATGGTGAGTCCCTGATTGTTCTCTGTAGAGATTTCTTTCACAGCGCCGCAGGTGTAACCTGTAAATTGTTTTTGAGCTGATTTTCCTATGGTTTCCTCTATAGACATCCAAGAAATCTCCTGTTCAGCAATTTGGTTTTCCATTGAGATGGAGTCAACCATTATGCCGTTTTTGGTGAAAATCACACGACCGTTATAGTTAGGTTCTGCTACTGCAAGGCCATTGCTATAGGTCCAGTCAGCGTGGTTGAAGCTGAGGTCGCGGAAATCTGCGATCTCTTCACCTGGGGTTTCAGGGATTTTGGGTTCGTCGTATCCTAAGACGAAATCTTCTTCAGTGCAGGACGATACCATTACCATACCAAAGAAAACGACCATGAGGCGGATGGTCAGAGATGCTACCTCAGAGAATGTACTGTTACGCATGATTAGTGAAATTTAGTTTGGTTAGGTGTTGGCTTGTCCGACTTCGATACACTTTTGGTGCTCTACTGATTAAGTTTGCAAAAACAATGTTCTTACCTACTCAAAAACCAACGAAATATTTTGTTTGAAATCTTTCTTTTTATGATAATGGGCGTTAGC
>CAZFRT010000069.1:0-7922 GCA_964521455.1 uncultured Azospirillum sp. | reverse complement strand
GTCAGCATATTCTTGTGCATTTTCAGTCAGAAACTGGCATACTATGCTCGACCATAAAAACGAAAAGCTGCCCTTGTGGCGGTTTTTTGTTTTTAAAGACCACGAAGTGGTAGGACACGAACCAGCGAAAAAGTTGTTCGACTAGGAGGAGAGGCAGACGGAAGTATGCCGGTGAGCTATGCGAACGACGACGAAGCGACAGAGTGTAACGACGTCAGTCCAGTCATTCCGACCATAAAAACAAAAAGCTGCCCTTGTGGCGTTTTTTTGTTTTTAAAGACCACGAAGTGGTAGGACACGAACCAGCGAAAAAGTTGTTCGACTAGGAGGAGAGGCAGACGGAAGTATGCCGGTGAGCTATGCGAACGACGACGAAGCGACAGAGTGTAACGACGTCAGTCCAGTCATTCCGACCATAAAAACAAAAAGCTGCCCTTGTGGCGGTTTTTTTGTTTTTAAAGACCGAGACATCTAGCGTTCCGGAGAAAAAAGAGCCTGAAGATAAGGTAATGTTGAATGATAGAGTTGTTCTTCCGGATAATACATTTTCAGCATTTTTATTTTTTCCTCTTTCAGCAACTGAGAAGGAAATCGAGATATTCCATTCATTCTGAAACACGAGCACGGAAACGGGATATGGAAAAACTTCACCCCGTTATCCATAAAACAGAGCCATTTTTCCTTATCACTGACAATTTTAAAATCCTCACGATAACCACCGAACCTTGTAAATAAATCTTTTTTTATAAAAGAGGATTGATGAGCAAGCGTATTATCCAGAAAAAAGGATTTATCGATTTTATCAGGATATGTTTTTATAAAGCACTTTTCCTTTTCTTCAAATAAGCGATAAGAGTTGCCATAAAAGACATCTCCTCTTCCCCTATTTAAGTATGGCAAAACCTTTTCGATTGTCCTATTGTCATAAAACAAATCTCCGCCGTTCAAAAAAAGCAGATATTTTCCGTTTGCCTGTCTAATTCCTTTATTCATTGCCGGATAAATTCCGCCATCCGGTTCTGAAGTAAACACATCCGCCCGATTTTGAAACGGTTTTATTTTTTCCAAGGTATCATCCGTTGAAGCTCCGTCAATAATAAGCCACTCAAAATTTTGGCTCGTTTGCGAACAAACACTTTGACAAGTGCTTTCAATAAACGGCTCGTTCTTACAAATTGTGATGATGGATAAAAGCTTTTGCTCTGCCACTCAGTTCCCCTTTCATAAAACGAAGAACACACCAATTAAAAACATCCCCAAATAAGCTAAACACTACATCCCATGCGGATTATGTTGTTTAAGAGAAGCCATTTTTTTCATATTACCTTTCTTCGCTTTCATCTGAGCATTCATATAACGGTCATGATAATAAGTCCAATCATTCGGCGTTCTTTCGCTAATTTTTCCACCGTTAACCTTATCATCAACAGAAATGGCATCTAACAGAGAAACCGTCTTTTTAAATTTTCCGACCATTGCATCAACTTTATCGACAAGATGAGGTTGAGTACTGACTACCGCTTCAGCCAACAGAAAATAATCTTTCGTATTTTCTCTGCATTCCCATGCTAAACCTCCTGAAGCCTCTTTGTTAGATTTTTGATTATACTCTTTAGGCGGATTATTGGAGATAACATCCAAAAGAGGCAACATATCTTTTGCTTTATTCGGATTTGTCTTCACAAACTCATCCAATCCCTGCGTCCAAAGACCATGAGTTTTTTGTGCCTTTGTCCACTCTGCCATTTTCGGAACAAAAGCACCGCTCAATTCCGGATTTTCTTTCATCGCACCAACCATTCCTCTGACCAATGCAAATGAATCGTCTCTTGAGATATCGGCTGAGGACAATTTTTCAGCTATTTCCGGATGATCTTTAACAAAAGGAGTCAATTCCACTTCATACGCCGCAATACAATTTTCCGGTAACCAATGTTTATCTTGAGCACGAAGCTGTTCATCGACTTTTTCACGCAAAGAAGAAAATTCTGAAGAGACTTCTTCAATAGATTTCTTTTTATTAGCTTTAAAAAAGCTTTTCATCTTTTTTATTTTATCGACAACATTAGACATATTTAAGCTCCTTCTGCTTGATTAAGCAAATTTTAAAATTATAAATACATACTACAGCAATTTTGTCAAAATGGCAAAGGGAATATATATTTAGAGTTGCATATTAACGCACAATCCTCTACGGTAAGATAAACACCCCGGAAAATAAAGGAACCGAAAATGTCTGCTAAATATCAAAACATTTTAATTTTAACCGGAGCCGGAATCTCGGCAGAATCAGGCTTAGCAACTTTTCGCAGTTCCAACGGACTGTGGAACAATCATCGGGTTGAAGATGTGGCAACAATAGAAGGCTTTCAACGCAATCCGGCTTTGGTACACGACTTTTACAACGACCTGAAAAAAGAAATTCAAACAGCCAAACCTAACCCTGCCCACTTGGCAATTACACAATTACAACAAGAATATCCGGCGGCAAATATCAGTATTGTTACACAAAACGTTGACACCCTTCACGAAAAAGCCGGCAACCAAAACGTTTATCACATTCACGGACAAATCAACCAAGCCGTCTGCCTCAATTGCGGACATATTCTTGAAACCTTCGGAGACGTTGATACAGAAACCGTTTGCCCTCACTGCGAAGTAATGGGAATGATGAAACCGAACATCGTCTTTTTTGGCGAAAATCTGCTGTATATGGATAAAGTAGAACCCCTGCTCCGCAAATGCGGATTGTTTATCTCCATCGGAACATCCGGCGTTGTCTATCCGGCAGCAGGATTTGTGCAAACTGCAAAATATTACGGTGCCGACACCATTGAATTCACACTGGAAACAACCAACAACAATTACCTGTTTGATAAACACATTTACGGAAAAGCTGGCGAGACTTTTCCGCAATATGTAAAAGAATTAATCGAGGGATAAATTTACTTTTTCAGATTTCGGAAATAATTCCGATCTTTAATCCACGGTTGAACATCAACCGGAGGTGTATACCCTGTTTCCATGGTAACAAAAGTATCATCACTGATAATCTCGTTCACAAAATATGACAAGTCATAATTTCCTTCGCCGAAATGCAAATGCTTATCGTTGACTTCATCCCTAAAACCATCACAGAGATGATACATATCCGGATGAAGTTCCTGATAACGTTTAATCTCGGAAACAACATCCTTTTTGTAATAATTAGCGGCACAAGTCGCATGTGAAAAATCCAAACAAAACTTACAACCGGTTTCTTTTTTGATGGTTTCAATCTGCTCCGGAGAAGTACCATGCAAAATTTTCTTGCTCACACTGCATACATACGGCAAATTTTCAACGGCAATTCTACTATCGTTAAAAATCTTAAATTGGCGAATAGTCTCTTCCAGATTTTCCGGATGATCCCCACAGCCGGCATGCACGATTATCATTTCCGCATTCAACACATCGGCAAATTTTTTGGAATCATTCACATCTCGCAAATTACTTTGCAGACGATTTTTATCTCCGGTATCAAACCCGTAAGCACTATGGGAATTATGAATAATAACCTTTGTTCCGTTCATCTCTTTTTTGATAACATCGTATGTATCATCATAAGAATTCGGAAAAGCAAACAACTCAATATATTCAAACAATCCCTCTTTAGCGGCCTTAACTGTTTCATCAAAAAACGCCCGATTTTTAAGAACATCTCTCGACCAGATTTTAATTCCCAATTTCTGCATAAATCTCTCCTTAAATATTCTCTAAATCTTTAAGAGATGCCCAACGTTTAATTTTTCCGAAATCGACGTTTCCATCTTTTGTTTGCCAACGTTTATCAGATAATTTGGAGATAACATATTCTCCGTTTTTTTCCTGAAACAGGCATAAATCTTCAGCATTCGGCAAAACACCGGAATACCATAAGGTCTTATCTTTTTTCAGTTTACTCAAATTCCGATCCAAATCATTAACACTTTTCTTAAGAACAGAAATCCGCCATTCCGCAAAAACCACATAAATCGCCAATGCCAAAATCACCAAATGCATCTCTATCTCCTTTTTTTACTGTTACCGACAAACATATTAACAACATACATTACCACGGCAATAATCATTTTTTTATCTTTTTGCCGTAAAGAAGTCCAGAAATCCCAAATTCTTCTGAAAAATCCTTTCCCCTTTTTTGCCGAAGCAGAAGCTTTTTCTTCTTTTTGAGGAACTGCTTTTTCCGGAAGTTTCAGGGCTTTAACCTCTCCCCGCCACGGTTCTAACGTCTCGGCAATTTCCTTATCCGGCATATAAGCACCGTGAATCCGTTTCAAATCTCCGGTTGAAGATAAAAATAAAGCATCCCCGCGACCCAAAAGTTTTTCCGCACCTGCCGCATCCAAAATGGTTCTGGAGTCAGCGGAACTTGCCACTTTGTAAGACAACCTTGTCGGAAAATTCGCCTTCAAAACACCGGTAACAACATCCACAGACGGACGTTGCGTAGCAAGAATAATATGGATTCCGGCAGCACGAGCTTTTTGTGCCAACCGTTGGATAGACTTCTCCACACTTTTGTCATAGGCAATAAGATCGGCAAACTCATCAATAACACAAACAATATACGGAAGATGCCCTACTTCTTCATTATATCCGGAAATATTTTTGGTCATACTTTCCTCAAACAAAGCATAACGACGCTCCATCTCCTCAACTAAATATTCCAACACTGCCGAAGCCTGAGACATCTCGGTTACTACCGGTAAAAGTAAATATTTCAGCTTATTGTAAATACTGAACTCAATACGTTTCGGATCAATCAACACAAACTTCAAATCAGCTGGTTTGAGTTTCTTCATCAAAGATAAAATAAAAGTGTTCAAACCGACTGATTTTCCTGAACCGGTTGTTCCTGCTACCAATAAATGAGGCATTTTTGCCAAATCGGCAACTATCGGATTTCCGCGAATATCCACACCCAAACACAACGGTAAAGCCCCTTTGGCGGATTTAAACTCAGATGTTTCCAAAACAGAAGCAAAATCAACCGTTTTCATCTCCTCTGCCGGAAACTCAAAACCGATATTGCCACTACTTTCCATCGGTTCGACACGTAAAGAAGAAACGCCTGTTTCTCTGGCAACATCATCCAAAACCGCCAAAATATTTTTAATTTTCGTACCTGCTTCCGGACGAAACTCAATCTGCCGAACCAAAGGCCCGTCATGAACAGCAACAATTTGCCCTTTAATCCCGTAATTTTCCAAAACTGTTTCTAACTTTTGCATAACTCTTCCCGTAAAAAAGATAAATTATAAGTATATTTAGCGTTTAAACTTAAATTATTCACTAAAAAACAAAAAAATCTTCTTTAAATCAGCAACCAAATACACTTTTTTGTTACCCAAAAGAGGAGTTAGTATGGATAGTAATAAGGATTACCATAATATCATCAGTTTTAACTTATTAATTTTAACTCAAAAGCCCTCTTGGAAAAGAGGGCTTTTTTCAAGGTTCAATTAGTCCAACCAATATTCTATTGTGGAAACCACCCGAACTTTCTTATTTATCTGCTGCATTTCCATGGCATTGGAAGTTTGTTCAGCCGGAAGAATAGAAAACACTCCTTGATTCGCCCTGCGGATTTTACCGACTTTGCTGCCGCTGCTCTTGGCAAATTCCAAAGCGGCTTCTTTGGCGTTTTTAGTCGCTTCCTCCAACATCTGAGGCTTAATCTCGTTCAGTTTGGTAAAAACATACGATACCGGGTAACCATAAGACTGACTGTCAAAAATAACTCCTTTACTTATTAAATCTCCTGTCTGAGCCAAAGCGTTTTCTACCAAATCCACATTCGAGGTTCTTACTTTGATGGTCTGCGTCAAAATAAACCGAGCTCCGTTCAAATCATTACTGCGATATGGATTAGCCATCAAATCATTGGTTTCAATTCGTCCATCGCTGATTTCTTCATTTGAAAAACCTTTTTCAATCAAAAACTGACGAATAGCCGAAGCCTGAGCTGACACCTCTTGTCTGGAAAACTGCAAATCGTTTCCGGTTACTACAAATTTCAAGTCCCACACAGCCAAATCTGCCTTCACATCCATCTCAGCCAAACCTTTGACCGTAACCGAGTTGTTGTTTACCTTTGCCTGATAATAGTAATACCCCGGAAAAAAACCACCCAAAGCAACACCTAAAGCCAACACAACCGCCCCAAAACATTTTTTCCGACAACCGCAAATTTTCTCTTCATCAGCCATAATTTCATCTCCTTATAAATTGAAACTGATTAGATAGTAATCATCATTATGCAAAAGTCAACGGCTCAAAATAGGAATAAAATCCTTGACTTTTTCTTAAAAATATAATACAAGAATAATTGCCACTATTATTTGTTTATCTTCTCGATTGTTCAACCTAATAACAATGGAGAAAGAAATGTCCAACCCACAGGATTCCGGCAACGTTAAACCTCGTTTACGCCTCATTGCCGACGGTACCCAGACCGAATACTATTTTCATTTTCCCGTTTTCAGTCCTAACGATATAAAAGTATACCTTGGCAACGTTCTTTTAGAAAACGGATATTCCGTTACTGTAAACCCCGCCTCAGACATCGGCGGCGGCAGTGTAATTTTTAATACGCCTCCTGCCGCAGGAACCGTAATTACGCTGTATCGCAGCATTCCGTTCAAAAGAACCACCAACTTCAAAGAAGTCGGACCGTTTATGAGCTCCAAAGTCAACTATGAATTTGACTATCAGCTTGCCTGTATGGAACAACTTGAGGAACTTATCGGACGCACGGTAACCTTCCCGCCCACTGCTCCGACACAAATGGACGTCAGTTTGCCAATGCCGGAAGCCGGAAAAGCAATTGTCTGGAACGAAAACGAAGACGAGCTGCAAAACTCCTCCTTTCGACTCAACGACTTGGAAAAAAACATTATCCAAGTTCTGGAAGCTTCCGAAAACAACAACTCAATTCTGCAACAGGTACAAACTCATCTGGAAGAAATCCGCAACACCAAAGAGGAACTGTCAACAATCCGCCCCGAATTGGAAGCACAAATCGCTTCCAAAGCCGACAACAACGCCGCAAATCTGACCGTCGAAGCCAAAAACACCATCATAGAACTTGGTATTCCCGATTATAATCGAGGTTATTCCATAACCAGTCCGTTTACGGCTCAAGAACCGGGAATGATTAACCTTCAGGGCGGAGCCATTTGTGCGGCTATCAATACTACTGTTAACGGTGTCAGAATTGTTTTTGACGAAATGCCCAGCGTTTCCGTTACCAGAACCAGAGACGTTTGGGTCGGAACGGGAGACGTTATCACTTGGTCTGGCCTGAGCAGCTATAATCCTCTATACACATTTTTCCCACTGAAAGGAATTGAAAATGAAGAAACTGAGCAAAATAATTAACCCGCAAACCAAAGAGGTTTGTATCGCCGTCAGCGAAAATCCGGACACTGCCTATTTCTTAAACGCCGGCTTTACCGAACGGGAAGTTGAAACCAATGGCGACGGAAAATTTTATTTGTCCGGATTTCTGCCACCTAAACCAACATTAAGCAATGAAGAAATACGCCTTCTCCGCTCCCGTGCTTACGCCACGGAGACTGATTGCCTGACTTTGGAAATAAACCGCTTGAGGGATGAAATTTCCACACCGGATATTGAAGCCGAAATCTCCCGACTGTTGGAACAACGTCGGCAAAAAGTTGCGGAAATAAAACAAACTTATCCGTATAATGCTTAAAAAAAACCTCGGGTATCTCACCCGAGGTTTTCCATATTCCATGTTGTCCGTACAATATCTTCAATATTCTTATATTCCGGCTCCCAGCCCAAAACCTGTTTAGCCTTATCATAAGAGGCAACCAATTCTGCCGGATCACCGCGACGTCTTTCAACACATTTGACAT
>CAZFRT010000068.1:4470-7996 GCA_964521455.1 uncultured Azospirillum sp. | reverse complement strand
AATTGCCGATATCCTGACGTGCTATTAAACCTCTTTCATAATTATTCATAAATAATATCTCCTTATTGTTTCTCAACAAATGGCAACCTTATAATTATTAATTATCTGGGTCGCCGGGTTATGTATAGCCGGACACATCCGGCAAGGGACGAGGCGTAATATACCCTAAAACTTTAATTTTGCAAGCAATATTTAATGTAATTTTAATCTTTTATGCCTATATTTTATCCTAAATAAAAGGGATTCAAAAAAAATGAGCAAAAAAAGTCTGATAATTTTGCTGTCCTCCATCAGCATTTTAAGTGCCTGTTCCTTGTTTTCCGGAAAGGAAAAGGAACAGCTTCCTCAGCATCCGATTTATGCCAACGAAGAAAACACCATCAGCCTCATAAACCAAACAACTAAAGTCATCGTGCGTTGCTATTCAAACTTTTTCGAACCGGCAGAAACTTGTGCCCGTTTTTTCGAAGAAAAGAATTACACCCGCTTCCGCGAAATTCCTTACAAAACAGCCAATTACGATTTTTTGAAATCCGGAAGCTACCCGACCCGCCGCTGGAGAAACGGGGAAAGAACCCCTCGCTGGTAGGGGACGAAAATGTTAGCCAAAATAAATACTGTCGCCTTTAACGGACTTGAAATTCTTGATATTGACTTGCAAGTCCAAATTTCTTCCGGATTACCGGCTTTTACAATTGTCGGACTCCCTGACAAAGCTGTTGCCGAAAGCAGAGAAAGAGTCCGGGCTTCCTTACAATCTTTAGGATTAACCCTTCCCGCCAAACGAATAACCGTCAACCTTGCCCCTGCCGATTTACTCAAAGAAGGTTCTCATTTTGATTTGCCGGTTGCCTTGGGATTGTTGGTCGGAATGGGAATTTTACCTCAAGAAGAACTTTCCGGTTACATTGTTTTAGGCGAACTAGGCCTAGACGGAAACATCGTTCCCGTCAACGGTGTTCTTCCAGTTGCTATTAAGGCCAATTCTCAAAATAAAGGCATTATCTGCCCCTCTGCCCAAGGAAGCGAAGCCGTCTGGTCGGGATTAAAAGACATCTTGGCTCCACACAATCTGCTTGATATTATTAATCATTTCAAAGGAAACCAAAACATCCCTTTTCCGCAGGCTCCCCAAATATCCGACACTCTATCTCTTCCTGACATGAAAGACGTTAAAGGACAGGAAAGTGCCAAAAGGGCTTTGGAAATTGCAGCCGCCGGTTCACATAATCTCTTAATGATAGGACCTCCCGGAGCCGGAAAATCCATGCTTGCTTCCAGATTGCCATCCATTCTCCCTCCTTTGACCCCGGAAGAAGCATTAGAAACCAGTACCATCCATTCCGTTGCCGGAGAACTGAAAAACGGAAAACTCTGTTTTGACCGCCCATATCGAGATCCGCATCATTCAGCCTCCACACCTGCTCTTGTCGGCGGCGGAAGGAAAGCCCGCCCGGGAGAAATATCTCTGGCACACAACGGTGTCCTCTTTTTAGACGAACTTCCCGAATTTAATTGTTCCACTCTGGAAGCTCTCAGACAACCGCTTGAAAACGGCTGTGTAACCATTTCCAGAGTAAATTCTCATACAACTTATCCGGCAAGGTTTCAGCTGATTGCCGCCATGAACCCGTGCCGTTGCGGACATCTTGGCAATCCGGATATGGAATGTTCTCGAGCTCCGAAATGTGCCGAAGAATACCAATCTAAAATCTCCGGTCCTTTGCTCGACCGCATTGATATTCATATTGAAGTCCCTGCCGTCAGCCCCTGGGATATGGCCTCAGCCCCGACGGGAGAAAGTTCCGAACAAATAAGACAAAGAGTCATCAACGCCAGAATTTTTCAAGCTGAACGTTTCAAAAGGCTCGGACATCCGGAATTTAAAACCAATTCCCAATTAAAAGGCGAGCTTTTGGAACAAGCCACCGTTCTGGATAACGAAGCCAAACAGCTCCTCATAAACTTTGCCGATAAAAATAATCTCTCCGCTCGGGCATATCATCGCACTTTGCGGTTAGCAAGAACGATTGCAGACTTGCAAAATGAAATAAATATCCATAAAATACACATAGCTGAAGCTTTGTCTTACCGCAGACATTTTCCGCCTAAACAAAATTAATGGAGACAATACTTATGAAAACTCTAAAATCTAAGCAGTTTTTACTATTACCTGTTCTGGCCTTTTTAGGTTTGGGTCTGAGCACAGACTGCTTTGGTGCAACCTCAACCAGAGAGTTCTTCAATACCACACAGGAACAGGAAGACAAAGACGGCAGTATATTCCCGGGTGGAAGTTGTTCTTCATGCACCAAGGACGGAAGCATGTTTCCGGGTGGACGCTGTGAACGCTGCAAAACACCTTGCGTAGATTGCCAACGGAAACCAAAGCCTAAAAAACGTCGCAGTTTTATTCAAAACTACCTTACCTTACAAGAAGACGAAATTTACCGTACTGTTCATCGCGAATGCAAAGATTTTGCTCCGATTCAATTGGAATGGGTTGACTTCCGTATTCAACGTGGCAGACAGTTTTCTCCTTATTCCAATAAGCTTGGAAACTACCGTTTCAGAATTTTCGGTTGCCGCCGCGAAACTAAGAACGCCATTCTCAACCAAGGCCGGATTATGCAAAAAGATATGCAGTTTATCCGTATTTTTGACGATGCCGTCGGCGATTGCTATCCGATTGTGAAAATTCCGAACGACGTTTGTTTGGAAGGAAATAAAGAGCCAACTCCGGAATATATCCTTACCGCGGAAATCACCGACTATTTCATGAACATCTGCGACGGTTACGATTGGGATGAAAGCAAAAAAGAAAATCTTCGCACCGGCTCTGCTGAAATGACCGTAACATGGAGATTAATGGATTTAAGTAAAACCAATGTCTTATGGAAAGGAACTTCCGTCGGATATTCCGAAGTCAATGAAGGTGAATATAACGGCGAGCTTATCTTGATTGAGCGTGCTTTTGCCGATGCCGTAGATAATCTCCGCACTCTTCCGGGATTTGAAAACCAACTGGCTCGTCGGGTATCCCCTAAAGAATTAAAAGAACAAAGAGATTCTCTCATTGCCATGGAGAGAATTGAAAACCCTGTCAAATGCCAATATCAGGAAGAAATCAAACAGGCTGAACTGGAGCAAAAACAACAAGACCAACAACCTTGCCTGCAAAGTACTTGTCCTGTTTGCCCGCAGTGTCCGAGCTGTTTACAAGTACAGGAACAATTGCAACAGCAGTCGACTCAAGACCAAATTATGCTGTGTGAGAACCCGATAACCCTCACAGAACAACCTTTAGAGTTGCAAACCATAACGCTAACCCAACCGTTGACTGAAGAGCAAGCACAAGTTCAAACACTGATTGAAACCCAAACTCAATACAAACCTGAACAACTCAAACTCTGCACCGGAGGAACTTTAGTTACCGAAACCGGCGGTATTTGTCCGGACGGAACATTTGTTGAGTTCGGCAGTGTATGTCCTGACGGCACAATCGTTCAACAGGCCGGCGGATTAT
>CAZFRT010000068.1:0-4460 GCA_964521455.1 uncultured Azospirillum sp. | reverse complement strand
TTCTGACGGAAGCATTGTCATAATAGAAGAAGATCCTGCACAAACGGCTGTTGAAACCGTTCAGATTATAGAAGAGGCTTTGGAAGTAGAAGAAGAGCCTTTGGAAGTAGAAATAGCAACCGTTGAAATTGAAGAAAACGGCGGAAGTACTTCTTCCGGCAGCGGAATTATCCAAAGCGGTATCAATGCCATTGCGGCAGAAGCCGTTATCTCAGAAAGCGGAGATTCAACAAGCTCAGGAACCAGCATTGCCGTTCTTGAGGAAAACTGGGTCGACACTCCGCCTGAGGAAAATTCTCCTGAAATCGTAGAAACAGCAGGCACTGACGAAGAAAGTTTTGCTACCAGCAAAAACAGCCTTTGTATCGTTAGCAGAGAACCTTATGATTCTCTCACACCGGAAAATCTGTATACGGTTCGAGCTTCTATCATGGAAATTACTAACGCCAAAGGCAAAAAGGGTGCCGGACTGATCATTTCAGACCAATTTGTTTTGACTTCGGCTGACTTGGTAACTAAAGATGTTAATCGTTACGACCTGAAAACGATTAACGGCGTTCACTACACGGGAACCGTTTTCCGAATTAACCCGAATAAAAACATCGCGTTATTACTCTTGGATGAAAAAACGCTTTATACACCTTTATCTCTGAATTTGGACTTACCTGAGATTAATAAAGATACCTACATGACTTTAGGTCTTCTTGATTTTGAAAGCGGAGAAGGTTATCTGGACAATAACGGAAAAGTCAGCGGTTATCGTTATTCTGAAGAAAAAGGAGCTGAAATCATTGTCGACACTTTCGTTCAAACCGTAACCACCGGCGGAGCTTTGATTGACAGCCACGGAACAATCACCGGACTTTCAAACTCCGGAAAAAAACTTGAAGACGGCCCGGATTTGTTTATTCCGATTGAAACAGCTCTTAAGAGCGTCGGTTTGGAGATTTGCGGTCAGGCGTTCAAACCTGAAAAAGAAATTCCGCAAATAACCAGACCAATATCAAATGCAATAGAAACCTATACAGGGGATAAATCTCCGGAACGGATGGATAAAAAAGAACGTAAATAATAAAAATCCCCATCGGAAACGGTGGGGATTTTTCTTCTCTCTCCTTGCAAACGAAAAAATTTTTAACTACATAAAGAATATAATATTCAAACAAGGAAATTCTTATGACAACAATATTGTGTGTACGAAAAGGAAACCAAGTGGTTATGGCCGGCGATGGACAAGCCACTTTAGGCGAAGCCGTTATTTTTAAATCAAAATCCGTAAAAGTCCGCCGTATCGGCAACGGTAAAATCATTGCCGGTTTTGCCGGAGCGGCTGCTGACGGCATAACTTTAATCGAGCGTCTGGAAGGAAAACTTGAAAAGCACGCCAATCAACTGAAAAGAGCCGCCGTGGAATTGGCTAAAGACTGGAGAATGGATAAATATCTCCGTCAACTTCAAGCTTACATGATTGTGGCTGACAAAGATGTATCTCTGGTCATTTCCGGCACCGGAGAAGTTATGGAACCGGACGATGGCATCATCGGCATCGGCAGTGGCGGAAACTATGCCATGGCCGCAGCCAAAGCCTTATATGACATAGACGGCTTAAAAATAGAAGATATTGCCGCTAAAGCCCTTAAAATTGCCGGCGATATAGACATTTACACCAATCATAACGTAATTATTGAAAAGGTTGAATAAAATGGCAAATTTTAGTCCGCGTGAGATTGTTTCCGAATTAGACAGATTCATTATCGGTCAAGGCGAAGCCAAAAAAGCTGTTGCCGTGGCTCTGCGTAACCGTTGGAGAAGAATGCAACTTTCCGATCACTTAAAAGAAGAGATTGTTCCGAAAAATATTTTAATGGTCGGACCGACCGGTGTCGGCAAAACCGAAATTTCCCGTCGTTTAGCAAAATTGGCCAAAGCTCCTTTTATTAAAGTTGAAGCCACAAAATTCACGGAAATCGGCTATGTCGGACGCGATGTGGAATCCATTATCCGAGATTTGCTGGAAATCTCCATTAACACGACCAAAAATGAACTTCGTAAAAGCGTTAACGCCAAAGCGGAACTTGCCGCCGAAGAAAGAGTTCTGGAGGCTTTGGTCGGTATAAATGCCAGCGATGAAACCAAACAAAAATTCCGCAAACTCCTGCGGGAAAATCAGCTAAATGACAAAGAAATCGAAATCAGCGTCATCGACAACACTAATCCGAGTATGCCGACGATTGACATTCCGGGAATGCCGGGAGCCCAAATGGGAATGATAAGCCTCGGTGATATTTTAGGAAAACCTTTCGGAGATAAATATAAAACAAAAAAAATGACTGTCGGCGATGCTTATAAAGTTCTTATGGATGAAGAAAGCGACAAACTCCTTGATCAAGACACCATTATCAATACCGCAATCAAAGCCGTTGAAAACGACGGAATTGTCTTTATTGATGAAATCGACAAGATTGCCGGCAAAGATGAACGCCGCGGCGGCGATGTCTCAAGAGAAGGTGTCCAAAGAGATATGCTTCCACTGATTGAAGGAACAACGGTCAACACCAAATACGGTCCGGTGAAAACCGATCACATCCTCTTCATTTGCTCCGGAGCTTTTCACCTCTCCAAACCATCGGATTTATTGCCTGAACTTCAGGGACGTTTGCCGATACGTGTTGAACTGAAAGCCTTAACACATGAGGATTTCGTTCGAATTTTGACCGAACCGGAAGCAAACTTAATTGAGCAATACATTGCTTTAATGAAAACAGAAAATTTCACTCTGGAATTTGAAAAAGAAGCAATTGATAAAATTGCCGATATTGCCGTTGAAATCAATGAGAACGTTGAAAATATCGGAGCCCGCAGATTGCATACCGTTTTGGAAATTCTGCTGGAAGACATCAGTTTTAACGCCTCTGACCGAAGCGGAGAAAAAGAAATGATTACCGCCGCCATGGTTGAAGAAAAGCTTGCCAAATATACCCAAGCCGGCGACTTATCAAAGTTTATTCTCTAATGCAAAAACTGGGAATCTACATACATTGGCCTTATTGTCTGAGTAAATGTCCGTATTGCGATTTTTATAAAGAAGTTCGAAAAGATGTTCCGCAAGAGCAAATCATAGCGGAATATCTTGAGGATTTAGATTTTTATCACAATATGACGACTGATAAAGATGTGGTTTCCATTTTTTTCGGAGGAGGAACACCTTCTCTGATACACCCCAAACATATTGAAAAAATCGTCAATCATATTCATAAAAAATGGCACTGCGACAAAGAAATGGAAATTTCTCTGGAAGCCAATCCTAACAGCAACAAAGAAAATATGTTTTCCGACTTAAAAAAAGCCGGAATTAACCGTTTGTCTTTGGGTGTCCAAGCCCTCAACGATGCAGATTTAAAGTTTCTGGGACGAACACATAATCTGCAAACGGCTCTAAACTCCATCACCGAAGTCGTACAAACCTTCAACAACCACTCCATAGACTTAATTTATGCCCGTCCGCACCAAACACTTTCCGAATGGCAAAAGGAACTTTCTCAGGCTGTAAAATTCGGGCTTAAACACATCTCTTTATATCAACTGACAATTGAGGAAAATACTATTTTTGCAAAAAAAGGCATCACACCTCTGGAAGAAAATGCCGCGGCGGAAATGTATTCTTTCACGGAAGAATTTCTGACAAAACACGGCTATCCCAAATATGAAGTCTCCAACTTTGCTCCAAAGGAATACCAATCCAGACATAATCTTCTGTATTGGCAAGGTGATGACTATATCGGCATTGGCAAATCAGCTCATGGAAGAATAAGTCATAACGGCAAAATCTATGCAACAACCCACCATCGACAAACAGAAGAACTAACCCCTGAAGAGCGAGCGGAAGAACTTCTTCTTATGGGGCTTCGCCTTACCGAGGGAATAAACAAAAAACATTTCTCTGAAATTTGCGGAATTGATTTTGATAGCTTTGTAAATAAAAACAAACTTCAAGAACTGAAAGAAACGGGATTTCTTATTGAAACCCCATTATCTCTAAAAGCCACTCCGTCCGGATTCTTGGTCTTAAATAAATTAATTGAAGAACTCTGCTAACACACCATCTGACCAAACAATCTTTTTTCTTCTTTGAAATAATTACAAACATCCAGAATTCTGGTCAACATATTCGGTGTAATTTCACGTTTACCGGCAATCATCGCCGATAATACTTTTTTGCTGATTCCCGAAAGACGAGCGATTTTTTCTATACTGCAATCTATATTTTGCATTAATTCAATCAGCTTTTTTCTGGCTTGTTTTTGTATGAGGGTTTTTACAAAATCATCCGACTGTTTTTCATCTAAATTCTCATCAATCATCCATGTTCCCTTCCCAACCGCTATACATTTAAAATATAATATCCGCCACAAGGTTGCGGATCTGAGTTTTGTCTGTGCGATAGGTGGCACGGAAAGTAA
>CAZFRT010000067.1:0-8104 GCA_964521455.1 uncultured Azospirillum sp. | reverse complement strand
CTTTTGAAGAAGAATTCGGTTGCGAAATTCCTGATGAAGCTGCTGAAAAAATTCTTACTGTAAAAGATGCTATCGACTATCTTTCTAAGAATGCTTAAGTCTTACTGACTATGTGATTGATGAAACTCGCTTTAAATTCATTTAGGCGAGTTTTGTCTTATAAAAGAAGAACAATAAACTAAGAGGTAATTTGATGAGAAGAGTTGTTGTAACCGGTCTTGGTGTCGTTTCCCCTCTGGGAAGAGGTGTTGATTATAACTGGAAATGTCTGTTGGAAGGAAAATCCGGTGTTCGTAAAATTGAAAATATCGAGTTGAAGGATATTCCGGTTCAAATCGCCGGACAAGTACCTTGGGGAACGGGAGAACACGAGTTTAATCCGGATACGGTTATGGCTCCGAAAGATCAGAAAAAAAATGACAAATTTATTCTTTATGGTATGGCTGCCGGAAGTGATGCTCTTGAAGATGCAGGATGGAATCCGGAAACAGTCAGTGAAGAAGAAAAATACCGTGCCGGCGTGATGATGGGATCCGGTATCGGCGGATTGCAGGCTATTTATGACAATGCTGTTTCTTTTAATGAAGTCGGTATGAAAAAAATCTCTCCGTTCTTTATTCCTTCAGTTTTGATTAATCTGATTTCCGGTAATTTATCCATTAAATATGGCCTCAAAGGTCCGAATCACTCTTGTGTTACCGCTTGTTCAACCGGTACACATGCCATCGGAGATGCGACAGCTATGATTGCTCGCGGTGATGCTGATTTGATGGTTGCCGGTGGTGCCGAATCTGCCGTTAATGTTTTGGGATTGTCCGGTTTTGCCAGAATGAAGGCCGTTACCTCAGAATTTAATGATACTCCGGAAAAAGCTTCTCGTCCTTGGGACAAAGGTCGCAGCGGTTTTGTTATGGGTGAAGGTTCCGGAGCTTTGGTTCTTGAAGAACTTGAACATGCTAAAGCCCGCGGGGCAAAAATTTATGCCGAGGTTGTCGGTTATGGAATGAGCGGCGATGCTTATCATATTACGGCTCCTTCCGGTGACGGTGCTTACAGAGCTATGAAGATGGCTGCTGATCATGCGAAGGAAAACGGTGTGGAACTCAGTGACATTGGTTATATCAATGCTCATGGTACATCTACTCCTGCAGGTGATGTTGGAGAAGCTATGGCTGTTAAACGTCTGTTTGGCGATGAAGGCATTAAGAAGGTATCTATGTCTTCCACCAAGTCTGCCATCGGACATTTGTTGGGTGCTGCCGGTGCTGTGGAAGCGGTTTATTCCATTATGGCAATCAAAGATCAGATTTGTCCTCCGACATTAAACCTTGAGAATCCGGAAGAAGAGTTGGCTGATTTTGATTTAGTTCCTCTTAAAGCTAAAAAGAGGGAAATTAAAGCCGCTATGTCGAACTCTTTTGGTTTTGGCGGTACAAACTCTTCGTTGGTTTTCAAAAAATATGTCGGATAAGGCCAGATGCGTCTTCTGCGAAATATCATTTTGTTATTAACGATTGTTTTGGCAATCTCGTATTTTAAGGTTAAGGAGTGGGTCTTTCAACAAGGCCCGCTCCTTGATGTTGTTAATGTGGTTATTCCTAAGGGGGCGTCGTCAGGGATTGTGGCTCACAGTCTCTCGGAAGCCGGTGTTATTTCTCATCCGTTGGTTTTTCGTATTTATGCACGAATGGTTGGTTTGGACAAGCATTTGAAAGCCGGTGAATATCAGTTTATGCCGGAGGTTTCTATTGCGGAAGTTCTAACAAAAATTGCCAATGGGGAAGTATATTACCATAAAATAACTATTCCCGAAGGGCTTACTTCCGGTCAGATTATGTATATGATTTCTTCTTATCCAGGGTTGAGCGGAGAAATAGGGATTGATGTGAAAGAAGGGGAACTTCTTCCTGAAACATACAGTTTTGAATTAGGAGCTACAAGAGACAGCCTTTTGTTGCAGGCTAAGGCGGCTATGAAAAAAGCCAAAGAAGAAATTTGGCAATTGCGAAATGAAAATCTTCCGATTAAAAATGCAGAAGAAATGTTGGTCTTGGCCTCAATCATTGAAAAGGAAACAGGTGTAGCCGAAGAGAGAAAATTAGTTTCATCGGTATTTATCAATCGTTTGAAAAAGGGAATGCGTTTGCAGACGGATCCAACGGTTATTTATTCTTTGACTGAAGGAGAAAGTGATTTCGGTAGAAAATTAAGCCGTAGCGATTTGCAAGTGGATAGTCCTTATAATACCTACAAACATTATGGTTTGCCGCCGGGGCCGATTTGTAATCCGGGAAGAGAGGCTTTGTTGGCGGCTGTTCAGCCTGAAAATACGAAGTTTTTGTATTTTGTGGCAAACGGAAAAGGCGGTCATAATTTTGCCGCAAGTCTGAATGAACATAACACAAATGTTCAGCACTATCGAAATCTGAAAAATTAGCGGAAATAAGATTTAGGCTTGTCCGACGGTTTCCATCATCATCGGATAGAGAGCCTGTTTAGGGTCCATGCCTTTGGAGAGAACGACTTTAAATATCGGGTACATTCGTTCACATTCTTTGATGGCGATGTCGATAATTTGAGAAATTTTGTTTTCAAAAATATTTTCACTATCGTTTAAGAGAACCGAGTGCTTGAAGACAGGCATTTTTTGTTCGGTCCAGTAAGAAAAATGTCCGACCCAGAGTTCTTCGTTAGCCAGAGCCAGTAATTCAAAGATTTTTGAACGGTCTTCAATCTCGGATTCAATGTCCATTAAACAGGAGATGTGCAGGCACTGCATATTGGTTTCCCAAGCGAAAAACAGGAGCATATTGTTCCATTTCCCCTGAACTTCGACGACCACTTCGTTAGCATTACGGCGTTCCAACTCAAAGGATTGGGTGCTGAAAATGTTTTCGACGGTGTCTATCGGGTTAAAAGGTAAGGCGAAATTCTTTGCCGCTTGCATACTGGTTGCTCCTGTAGTTTTTTGGGTCGAGGTTAGATTGACATCCCGAGTCGCATAAGACAATCAACAAAGACAAGTTTTCCACTTTTATTGTATAAAAAATTTTGTTCATCTATTTTTTTTGTGAAAAAACAATCCTATATAAAATTACTTTGTTTGTAAAAATTTTTAGGTGTGGATATATTTTTTTATATTAATATAATCTTTACCAATAGATGACTTGGTCTAGCCAAGTGCTTTATTTAACTTGATTTTTAGAAAGAACAAAAATGACAGGATTGGCGTTTCCGGATATTTCCCCAATTATTTTTTCAGTAGGCCCACTTTCTATCCGTTGGTATTCAATGGCTTATTTGTTCGGTATTTTATTTGGTTGGTTTTTAGTTAATCGATATATTGAAAAATATAAAATCAACTTGTCTAAGGAGAAGATTGAGGATTTGGTTTTTTACATCACACTGGGAATTATTTTGGGTGGACGTTTGGGATATGTTTTGTTTTACGGAACCGCTTCTTTTTGGCATAATCCTTTGCAGGTTTTGGCAATATGGCAGGGCGGAATGTCTTTCCACGGGGGGGTTATCGGTGTTATTATCGCGATTTATTTATTTGTCCGAAAGATAAAATATCCGTTTTTGGGAATTACGGATTTAGTGGTTTTGGTGGTTCCTGTCGGCGTTTTTTGCGGACGACTTGCCAATTTTGTTAATGATGAGTTGTGGGGGCGGGTGACGGATGTGGCTTGGGCTGTCCGTTTTCCGAACGGGGGATATTTGCCTCGGCATCCTTCGCAGTTATATGAGGCAATGGCAGAAGGATTGCTGATGTTTGTTATTTTGAATTTGTTATGGCGAAAGAAATGGGTTCGAGAGCATACAGGATTTGTATCTTCATTGTTTGTTTTGTGTTATGGTCTTTTTCGGATTTTGATGGAGCAGTTTCGTCAGCCGGATGCTCATATGGGGTTCTATTTTAATTATTTTACCATGGGGCAAATTTTGTCTTTGCCTTTGGTTATTCTCGGTGTGTGGGTGTTAATTGTATCCAGCCGAAGAAAGGTTAAGCCTTAGAAGTTACGTTTTGGCTGAATTGATGGGTTTTCTGCATGGCTTTGTGAGCTCTTACCAAAACTTCGTAAGAGTTGGCGTCGCTGCGTTTCTTTTCTGATACACTGCAGGAAACAGTCAGTTTTAAAGGTTTGTTGTTGCTTTTTAGTATAAATTCAGAGGAGGCTATGGCACGACGGATTTTTTCAAGACGTTCATAGCCGGTATTTTTGTCTTCATTTTTGAAAACGACGACAAATTCGTCTTCACTATAGCGATAAATCGGTTCGTTTGTTTCGGTTTCTGTAATTTTTTGTGTAATCATACGGGTCAAGGCATTAATACCGGAATGTCCGAATATTCGTTTGAGACGATCGTAATCGTCGATACAAATGATGCCGATGCTGTATTTAAGCGGAAATCCTTTGGTGTCCAACATATAGGCGTTGCGGCTCGGTAAGCCGGTAAGGATATCTTTGTAGGTTGTGTAGTAAATATCTTGAATAATGGCGGTTATTAATGTGAGTGCCGTTATACAGAAGAAGATTGTCAATGCTGTCGGTGTTGCTGAATAATAAAAGCCGAAAAAAATGTTTACGGATGCAAAAAATAATGCCGTTGATAAAATATATCCGTTTAGGGATGTTTGAATAAACGTTGATAAAAGTAACATAAAAAACAACCCCAGACAAAGGCTGCTTAACCCGTTTTGTGAAAGGGAAGAGAAGCTGTATCCCAAGGAGATGTTATTTTGGGAGAGTTGTTCTGCAATGGTGTATTGGATGAACAAAGCCAAAAGAAGGTACACATTTTCCTTTATTAACAGGCGTTTGGGCGGATAGAAGTAAAAAAACGCTAAGTTTAACGGTACAAAAAAGCACAAATTGGTGAAAGACGATGTTGCAAAGTAATCTTCTCCGGATGTGCGTTTAATATAATTAATTAAAATGTAGGCAAGCAGAACGGTAAGAATGAAAAACGTCGGTTTTCTGCGGTTAAAGTACAGTAGAATCAAAAAACTGATAAAATTAAGGATATAAAAGGCATAGTGCAGAGAAAGCATGGTGTTTTCGGACAGCTCGACATAACCGTAGAATGTGAGCAATCCACAGGCAAAAAACAGTGCCGGAATGAAGGTATTTTTTATCAGCGAAATGCCTTGCTTTATGTTAAATGAAAATTTAAACACATTAAACCTCTTTGTTTATCAGAGGTATCTTATAATTTAAGCGTTTAAATTTTATTTACGCATTTCAAAATGGAGCTGTCGCCATATGAATAAAAATGATATTTTTCTTTCATGGCATGTTGGTAAGCTTCCTTCATGCGGTCAATGCCGGCAATGGCACACACAAGCATAAATAATGTTGATTTCGGAAGATGAAAGTTGGTTATCAGCATATCAATAATTTTAAATTTGTAGCCGGGAGTAATGAAAATACTAGTATCATCAGCGAAAGGATGTAGTATGCCTTTCTCGTCTGCGGCACTTTCCAAAAGTCGGAGGGAAGTGGTGCCGACGGCAATAATCCGTTTTCCGTCCGCTTTGGCCTTATTTATGATTTCGCAGGTTTCCGGAGTGATAATGCCATATTCCGAGTGCATTTTATGGTCTTTGGTGTCATCCACTTTAACAGGAAGGAAAGTGCCGGCTCCGACATGAAGCGTGAGGAAAACTTCTTTGACGCCTTTATCGGCGATTTTTTTCATGATTTCCGGAGTAAAATGCAGTCCGGCTGTCGGGGCGGCAACGGCACCCTCGTGTTTGGCATAAACGGTTTGATAATTTTCCTTATCATTACGGTTTTCGAGTTTTTCTCGCTTGATGTAAGGTGGGAGAGGCATGGAACCGTATGCTTCCAAAAGATTATTTAATTCTTCCGGACGGCAATTGAATGACAGAATGACTCCTTCCTCGCCTTTCTTTTCTACAACGCGGGCGGAAAATTTTGACTCCTCAACGGAAATTCCCGCAGCGTAAAATATTATCGTGTCTTCCGGATGAAGACGTTTGGCGTTTTTGATAAAGGCCCACCAGTTCAGAGCATCTATCGGACGGTAAAGGGTTACTTCGACTTCTGCTTCTCCTCGTCGTCCGTATAATTTGGCGGGAATAACTTTTGTGTCGTTAAAAACCAGAACATCTCCTTGGTTAAGGAGATCGGGCAGGGCTGTAAAAATGCGGTCGGAAATTTTACCTTCGACAGACAAGTCCAGCAATCGACAACTATCTCTCGGTTCGGCCGGCTGGCTGGCGATTAAATCTTTATCCAGTTCAAAATCAAAAATATCCACTTTCATTTTTCTTAGTCCTTTAATTTTTTTGTCGTTATAGTATAAAGTTGCTTGATTAGCAAGTTTATTTTAAGAGAAGAGTTTCAAATGAAACTGAAAATAGCCTATCAGGGTGTTGCCGGAGCCTATTCGCATATTGCGGCAATGTCTGTTTATCCGAATCAGGAATATATAGCTTGTGACACTTTCGAAAATGCAATGGATTTGGTGCAAAAAGATGTTGTCGATTTTGCCGTGATTCCTGTTGAAAATTCCAACGCCGGACGGGTTGCCGACGTGCATTTTCTTTTACCACAGACGGGATTGTCCATTGTAGGGGAATATTTTCTGCGGATTGAACATCAGTTATTGGGGTTGAAAGGCAGCAGACTTGAGGATATTACTCAGGCACTCTCTCATCCTCAGGCATTGGCTCAATGTGCGGATTTTTTGCAAAACCACGATATTAAGCCTGTTGCCCGTATTGATACGGCAAAATCCTGTGAGTTTGTTTTGGAAGACGGTGATAAGAGCAAAGCTGCAATTGCTTCTAAACTGGCGTCCGAAATTTACGGATTGGATATTTTGGTTTCCAATATTGAAAACGCTTCAAATAATACGACCCGATTTCTGCTCATGTCTAAAACGCCGGTTATTCCTGAAGATGACGGAGAACGTTTTATTACCTCATTTATTTTTAAAGCAAAGAATATTCCGGCCGCTTTGTATAAGGCATTGGGCGGGTTTGCCACTAACGGGATTAATATTACCAAACTGGAAAGTTATCTTTTGGAGGGAAAATTTGTTTCGGCTCAGTTTTATGTTGAGATAGAAGCTCATCCGTCTCAGCAGTCTTTTAAAAACGCTTTTGAAGAATTGAGTTTTTTCTCTGAGCATGTTCATGTTTTAGGAACGTATCAAGCTCATCCGTATCGTTATTTATAAGAACAGAGGTAAAGTAAAATGAGTTTTGTGATTTTTGATACGGAATATACCACTTGGGAAGGCTGTTTACAAAACGGTTGGAACGGTCATCACAAGAAAGAAATCGTTCAGATTGCTGCTGTTCGAGTGGATGAAAAGACTTATGAAATATTGGAAGAGCTGAATCTTTACGTTAAGCCGCAAATAAACCCGGTGTTATCCGATTATTTTATTAATTTGACCGGAATTACCAATGAAAAGGTTCAGACAGAAGGAGTTTTGTTTCCGGAAGCTTATGAACGTTTTAAAATTTTTGTCGGTAATGACAAGTGTTTTTCTCATGCGTGGGGTTTGAAACAAGATGAACAGGCGGACGGAAAGGTGATGACAGATAATTTGTCTCTGTTGGGCTTGCGAGATGATATGCTGCCGCACTATGCCAATATTGCTCCGTGGTTTAAAGAGCAGTATGAGAAGCAATCTATTCAGATTGAAAAGCAATGTTCGGGAGAAATTGCAAAACTCTTAGGATGTGAAAATGAGCTGATAGTTTTAGGGCTGGATGTTCATAATGCTTTGTATGATGTTTATTCAATTTGGGCGGGAATGAAATTTTTGCAAAAAGGTAAAAGAAAAGCCTCTTAAGAGGCTTTTTTATTTAATTCCGTAATCATGTTAATTGAATCGTCAATCAGTCTGTTTTTTGTTTTATCATCAAGTTTTGCCATGACAGCCGATTTAATTGCTTTAATGGTTAAATCACTAGCCAGAACAGTAATTTCCTGAGAGGCTTTTTCTTTGGAGCTTTCCAGTCTGTCTGCGGCTTCTTTTTCTTTTATTTTAATTTCTTTTTCGAGTTTAGCTATATTTTCTTTTTTTAGAAATTCAATTTCTTTTTGGGATTTTTCAAGTA
>CAZFRT010000066.1:0-8205 GCA_964521455.1 uncultured Azospirillum sp. | reverse complement strand
ATGGTTTTGCCATTCAATCGGGCAGGGGTTCCTGTTTTCAAACGACCGACTTTTAAGCCTTTTTCCTTTAAATACGGTGTTATTCCGACGCAAGAAATATCATTAACTCTTCCGCCTATCGTCGTTTCATGACCGATAAACATTACACCGTTCAGAAATGTTCCGGATGTTAAAACCACACAACGAGCAGAACAGGCTCTTCCGTCTGCCAATTGAATACCCGTAATTCTATCTCCGTCAAAAGACAGTCCTTCAACAGCTCCTTCTATTAAATCCAATTTTTTTTGATTTTGCAAAGCTTCAAGCATATATTTTTTATATAAATCTCTATCGGCCTGTGCTCTCGGTCCTCTGACCGCTGGTCCTTTGGATGCATTCAAAATTCGAAATTGTATACCGGCCTTGTCAATAACACGAGCCATCAATCCGTCCAAAGCATCAATTTCTCTGACAAGATGTCCTTTTCCCAGTCCGCCGATTGCCGGATTGCAGGACATTTCTCCGATTGTAGATATTTTATGTGTTATCAGAGCCGTTTTAGCACCGACCCGAGCAGCAGCCGCACAGGCTTCACATCCGGCATGACCTCCACCGATAACTATAACATCATATTCAAAGCTGTTATTATTCATTATTATTGTGCCTTACATATAAAACTTTTCATTATAAACTAACAAAAAAAAATTAAGAAACCGTCAAAATCTTACAAGATTACTTCTCATTTAAAGCAAAAAACCGCCAAGTTTTGCAACTCAGCGGTTTAAGAATGATTTTGTTAATCCAATATGAGATTTTTGTCACGCACGGTACTTAAAAAATTTTTTACCGTATCGTCATCTATCAGCGAAGAACTGAAGTAATAGAAAGAAAACAGGATTTGAACAGCCTTTATCAGCTCTTCAGGTATCGTATTTTTTAATTTGAGAAAATATGAGACTTCAAACAATATGGTTTTGTAAATCCTATTGATATTTTCCTCGGTTCTTCTTACTTCTAAATCGCTTAGTTTTCCGCTACACAAACGCTCATGTTCGCTTAGCAGCTCTGAAATCTCGGACAAAGAGCATTCTTGGAAATCATGAATAGATTTAACAACAGGTTTCCAGCTTTCGGGAGAACGTAAATTCTCTCCGGAAAGGTGGCGTATCATTTCCCGATTGTAAAACCTTACGTGATTACAAACTTTGTTCATACGCACAAAAATTTAACAAATATGTTTATACTCAGAATAATCAAAAAAGTCTGGTGCATTTTATTCAGAAAAAGATATCTGTCAACTATTTACCGATACAAAAACTTCCGAAAATTTTATTGAGAATATCATCTACTTCTATTCTACCGGTAATTTTACCCAAACCGCGAGCGGCAAGACGAATATCTTCGGCTGAAAGTTCTATTTCTTTTTTGAGATTAAACATCTCCAAATTTTCCAACGTCTCCTGAAGAGCTTCACGATAACGGGTTCTGGTAATAAGTAAATTAGAATTAGATGTGAACTGTTCTTCAATATAAGAGTGAATTCTATCCAATAAGATATCTATTCCTTGACGTTGTTTGGCAGAAATAGTTACACATCCTTGTTTTTGCAATTCTGAACATTGTTCAAATGTTAAATTGTCACTTTTGTTTGCAACGAACAGTATTTTATTTTTAAATGATTTTTTAATTTTATCAAATATTTGAACAGAGTCTTTTAAAGCATCAAACAAACATAAAACCAAATCCGCATCCTGAATTTTGCTATAAGCTAATTTGATACCTAGCTGTTCAATTTCTTCTTCTGTTTCTCTTAACCCTGCCGTATCGGTAAACATAACCGGATAACCTTTAATATCCAAATGGATATCTATCGCATCACGAGTTGTTCCGGCAATATCGGAAACGATAGCAGCTTCTCTCTTAACCACGGCATTCAGCAAGCTTGATTTTCCGGCATTGGGAGGGCCGACAATAACAACTCGAAATCCTTCTCTTAAGCGTTCTCCGATTTTATCGCCTTGTAAATGTTGTTTTATAGCCTCAGAAAGTTTAAATACAGCGTTTTCAAGTTTAAATACAGTGTCTTCAGGAATATCTTCATCAGGAAAATCTATATAAGCTTCCAGATAAGCCAAAACTTTAACCAGCTCTTCCCGCCAACCTTCATACAGATTTTTCAAATTTCCTTCCATTTGTCTTAATGCATATTTTTGTTGTTCGGAAGTTTCAGAATCTATTAAGTCAGCCAACCCTTCAGCTTCGGTCAAATCCATTTTTCCGTTATAAAAGGCTCTTTTAGAATATTCTCCGGGTTCTGCCATACGAAAATCCGCTAAACGACTTAAATTATCCAAAATACTGGATATGACGGCTTTAGATCCATGTGTTTGAATTTCAACAATATCTTCTCCCGTAAAGGAATTTGGTGCCTTAAAATAAAGAAGTAAGCATTTATCTAATGTTTCACGTGTAACAATATCTTTAATATCCGTAAAATAAGCATAACGGGGTTTTATTTTGGTCGTATCAATAGTTGTCATTTGTTCTATGACATTTAAAGCTTTTTTACCGGAAACACGAATAACGGCTACGCCTGATTTGCCATAAACCGTCGATAAAGCATAAATTGTTTTGTCGTCCATTTACTTTCCTTTAATCCAATATGTTTTATTGTAATATAAAATTATTTAATGAAAGTTTTATCATGGCTGTTTTTCTATACTATTTTCTCAATATTTTTAATATGCTTTTTTCTTTATTTATGATTTGGGTCATGATTAAACTCCTTTTCATAAAAGAATATCGCGAATGTCCGCCTTATGTTCCGAGTTTCGGACAAGAGAAAAAGTTTATTATTGAAAGAGTAAGCCAATTATTGGCTGACTGTAAAGAAACAAAAACCATTCTTGATCCGGGTTGCGGAACGGGATCTCTGCTTATATCGTTGGCGAAAAAGTTTCCTCAACATAAGTTTGTCGGCATTGAGTGGGGGTATATTCCTTATCTGATTACAAAATTCAAAGGCAGAAAATTAAAAAATCTGACAGTTATTCAAAATGATATGTTTAAATGCTCTTTCAAAGAAGCCGATATTATCGTTTGTTTTTTAATGCAGCCGTTAATGGAACGTTTCGGTAAAAAAGTAAAAGAAGATGCCAAGAAAAATTTGATTGTTTTTTCCAACAGTTTTGAAATTCCAAATATCAAACTTTCTGAAAAAATAGAAACCAAGCGTTTTTTATTTGTGAAAAACATATATGTCTATAAAGACGTTTTTCAGACTCTCTGAGAAGAATTTGCTTTTGTGGCGGATGTTTCTTCATAAATTTGCTTAAAATCCTCTGTACGGCTGTTTTTCGGACTCATTATTTTAAAATCAAGGGTTGTAAAAATGAAAGAAAATTTATTAAAACTTATAATATGGGATTTTGACGGCGTGATTGCCGACAGTGAAAAACTCTGGCTGAAAAATCGAATGGAAATCTTAAACAAAGATTACGGTCTTAATTGGAATTTTGAAACCGTTAACAAACATCTCGGCGGTATGAGTGATAAGACCAAAAGAATCATTTTGAAAAATATGGGTATCAATCTTAAAGATGATTTTGAAGAAGAAGCTCTTAAACTTGACTATATATCTATGTCCAAAGAGATGAAAGCTACTCCCGGTGTTGAAAATATTTTCAATCAAATAAAAATAAAGCAGTGTATTGCCACCGGTGGATTATATGACAAAACAATCAATAAAATACAAGCAGTAGGTTTTGAGAATTTCTTTAATGCCGACAATATTTTTACTGCGGATATGGTGGAACATGGCAAACCCGAGCCTGATTTATTTCTTCTCGCTGCCGAAAAAATGAAAACAAAACCGGAAAATTGCTTGGTTATTGAAGATTCAATTGCCGGAATGACCGCCGCCATTCGGGCAAAAATTCCGGTTGTTGCATTTCTCGGAAGTGAGATATATCAGTCTCCGGAATATAAAAAACAGGTAGAAGATTTAGGTGTTAAAAATATTTTCTATAATATGCAAGATTTGAAGGCTTTTCTTGAAAAAAAGCTCTCTCAGGATAAAGCATAAGTTAAAATATCACACCATTTAGATGCACCTTTTTCCATATCTGAAAATTCATCATCCCGAATTTCAATTAAGCAATTTTCCAAATTGTTTTCCGCCCCATGTACAACTGAGGCTCCTGTATTATATTTTCGTAAGTCATAAGGAACATTTTGTCCTATAATCAAATCTTTAAATTCCGAAATTCGTCGGTTTACTTTATTTACCAAAGGATTTTCTTCTAAATAAAGAATTCCGGCATTCCAAGGACGAAAATTTCCATCTTTCAATTGTGGGGTAAAACCATGTACGGAAAATATCTGCGGTTTAATCCCCATTTTCTTCAATTCGGCAATTTTATTTTCTATTGCCTGATGATACGGACGATAATATGCAGACAGTCTTTTTTCTTTCTCCTCAAAAGAAATATTTATATTTCCGGGAATCATGATCTTATCGCTTTCTCTTACAATCAATTCCTCTTCGCTTTCACGCCGGTTTAAATCTACTAAAAGTCTGGAATATCCACCTATAAAAGCCGTAACACCAAGCTTTTGAGCCAAAAGTTCCGTCAGTTTTCCGCAGCCTTTGTCTCGGGCGATATGTGTGTCATAATACCTCTTTTCCAAACCCAAGTTATTATATTCTTCCGGAACTTTTTCAGAAGCGTGTTCACAAGTAAGAATTAACTGTTTTTGAGAATCTTTGTTTATTACTCTAAAGCTATTGTTTTGCATTATCTCTCATCCTTTTCATCAATACCGGATTAACATAAGGCAATTTTCCGGTTTGAGTCAAAGCCTGAACAACAGATTGAGCATATCTTTGCTCCCCGTCTATCGTTTTTTTGGAAACCGTTTTTTGCGGACGATATTCGTCATAATTGTGCTCGTAGTAGTAAAACAGCGGCTTGTAAACCGTTTTACCATCCGTAGCTCTGTTTCTGCTCCAACTATATTTATTGGCTAAAGGACGGTTTATATGTGTTCCTTCATTATTAGCGGCACTATTTACCATATCGCGGTTAAACTGTAAAAAGGCAGATACAAATTCCTTATTAAAATGGGCATTCATAAAACGGAATTCCACCGTATGTTTCGGGACAATATTCAAGGTCTTATATTTATGTCCGAAGCAGCTCATATCAATCAATTCGTCTTTATTATCGCACATATCAACCATTACACAAAGTAAAGGATAATCTCTTTGCGAATTTGTGCTCAAATTATGACTGATATAAGTAGCATAAAGTAATCTTCCGTCTCGGCGTTCCGGTGCGGCAAAATTATCAACGATATATTTTTCATGCTGCATCATTCTTTTTACCAGTCTTTTATAACCGTTAAAATCCAATCCGGCAGCGGAAACATGTTGGTGCAGGGAACAATGGACATTTACAAATCCCTGATCAAAAGAATCGAATAGTTTCAGACAATTTTGCTCATCTTGTTTTGACCGCATTATTTTGGAGGCATATTCAACCGGAGCCAACTGATTATATGGTGTTAAACTTTCATCTCTCATTATAACGCCGGCAGAATCCTCATCTTTGTAAACATCTGCGTTTTTATTGCTAGTATAGATGTTTTTCCAACCGTTTTTATTTTTCAGATAATCTATTAAAACACTATAATCTCCCAGTTCTTCCGGAACATAAAATTCCAATTCAAAACCGTTTGGTGTATATTGTCCGAAAGAGGCTCCTGATTTGGTTTCTTTTTGGAACATATTTACAAAATCAAATCCTTCATTATTCTGATTTTGTTCATATTCCTCGCTTAATTTTTCCCTCAGATCACATACTTTCTGAACAAAGTCCCTTCTTTTGGCGTAGGTATAGTTTTGATTATAATGATAATCTTTGACAACATTCTTTCTTAAATAAGCATCTGTTAAAAATCTGGTTTTATCTTCTTTATCATCAGCATTCTGAACAGAAGAAAAGTTTTTATCCAAATATTCCAAGATACTGCAAGCCGTATTCAAACCATGTTGATGACTGTAAGGCATGTTGGTTTTTATCGGCCAATTACAAAATTCGTTATCATGGTCTTTTTTACTGGCAAAAGAATAGATAAATTGACGATACTGAAAACTAAAACTTTCAATTTCATCAATGATTTTTGATAATTTTCCGTCTTTGGTTACGGCAAAATCCTTACATTTAAGAGAACTGTTTGTCGGATCATCAGCATTATAGGTCGAAACACGTTCTTTAAATTCCTTTACAAATTCGGAGAATTTTTCAGAAGCTTTTTCCTGATAGTTTTCACTAAAATAGGTTGTCAGCTCTGCAAAAGGCTGACTCATAGCATCAATGTGCCAATCAAAATAAAATTGTTTAAAATTTTTGTTCCCGGTCATGTCAAAATAACCGTTAAATGTGTTTTTTACTTCTGAAACCGTATTAAATAAAGATGTTTTATTATTGTTATCCATTGCTTTCCTCATTATGAAAATTTTTAATATTCTCAGTTTGTTGAAAATACCCTCTAAGCGTCCAAACTTGATCTGAAACGAAAACGCCTAGAGGCTCATAATGAGCAAAAGGTTAATAAGCAAAAAAGATAAAGAAATAGCAACAAATGATGTTAAATGTTTGTCATTTAACATTTCGGAAGACTGATATATGTTATCAAATTTTCTCATTTGTGCCTTATTAAAAAAAATCTGAGAGAGATTATTTTATTTTTCAAAAAAAATGTCAATAATTTATTTGTAAAATTACTGACATTTTTTGAAAAAAGAAAATTTTTAACTATTCATCGTATTAAAGAAATCTTGATTATCCTTAGACAAACGCAGTTTATCAAGCAAGAATTCCATACCGTCGGTCATTCCCATTTGCATTAAGACGCGACGCAATACCCACATTTTGGACAAGGTTGCTTTATCAACAAGTAACTCTTCTTTACGGGTACCGGAACGAGTAATATCAATTGTCGGGAACAAACGTTTATCCGTGAGTTTTCTATCCAGAATAATTTCTGAATTACCTGTTCCTTTAAATTCTTCAAAGATAACCTCATCCATACGTGAACCAGTATCAATCAATGCGGTTGCAATACTAGTCAAAGAACCGCCTTCTTCCACATTACGAGCAGCACCGAGCAAACGTTTCGGACGTTGTAAAGCATTTGCATCTACACCACCGGTTAAAACTTTACCCGATGACGGAATAACCGTATTATAAGCACGTCCCAATCTGGTAATGGAATCCAAAAGAATCACAACGTCTTTTTTACTCTCAACCAAGCGTTTGGCTTTTTCAACCACCATTTCAGCAACCTGAACATGGCGACTAGCCGGTTCATCAAAAGTTGAGGAAATAACTTCACCTTTTACGGAGCGAGTCATATCTGTAACTTCTTCCGGACGTTCATCAATCAAAAGTACCATCAAATATACTTCCGGGTGATTCGCTGAAATAGCATGAGCTATATTCTGCAACATTACAGTTTTACCGGTACGAGGAGGAGCCACAATCAAACCACGCTGACCTTTGCCTTGCGGGGAAATCAAATCAATAATGCGAGTGGTATAATCTTTTTCACCATTAATAATATCAAAATTCAATTTTTCGGTCGGATAAAGCGGGGTTAAGTTATCAAAATTGACTCTTAATTTTGATTTTTCAGGGTCTTCAAAATTAATTTTATTTAATTTTGTTAAAGCAAAATACCTTTCATTATCTTTCGGACCGCGAATTTCACCTTCAACAGTATCTCCTGTTCTTAAGCCGAATTTTTTTACCTGAGAAGGAGATACATAAATATCATCCGGTCCGGCTAAGTAATTGGAAGCGGAAGAACGCAAAAACCCAAAACCGTCTTGCATAACTTCAATAACACCATCTCCATAAATGATATTGTCTTCTGATGCCACTTTTTTCAAAATAGCAAACATTAAATCTTGTTTACGCATTGAAGATGCATCTTCAATACCTAAATCTTCAGCCTGAGTTAAAAGCTCTGTAGGACTTTTTTGCTTTAATTCTTTTAAATGCATAGGGGAAACCTTGAAAATCAGATTGGAATAAATATTTGTTCGTAAGGTAGGACTAATCTTTGATTAGTATAAAATTGTTATATGATTTAAAATCATTTGAGTCAAATAATTGTTGGTGTTTTTTTATGCACAGTTAAATCCCTCATAAATAATATTTA
>CAZFRT010000065.1:0-8283 GCA_964521455.1 uncultured Azospirillum sp. | reverse complement strand
CACTCGACCCACGCATTACGAATGCGTTGCTCTACCAACTGAGCTAAACCGGCATTGCCTTAATCCAAAACATTAACAATCTTTATAAAATGATTGTCGTGCTCTATAAAATTCTTACAAAATCCGAAACTCGGACCAATCAGCGAAAACCATACCGTTTCGCCTTTTATTTTCTGCAACAAATCATACATAAATGCAACAGCTTTTTCCAAACTATCCCCTCTATTAACAAAAAAACGTTGCGTTTGACCTTTTCAGGCAAAGTTTTTATTATTTTTAGCCCGATTTGAAACAAAATTATGATCTCTTTGATTTTAAACACTGCCTGCATAATCTTGTTTTTTCTTCAAGTTTTTTTACAATTGTATCTTTCTTCACGATACTATCTGTTTTTACCAAATAACTTAAAAATTCTGGCTTTTATCGCATTGGTCCTGATTTGTTTATCAAAACTTTCAGAACCTTTTTCAATCTTTATTTTTTCCATCTTCTCAAAATAGTTCATCGCACGAAATTTATCACGGCACAATGAGGCATAATCTCTCCGTTGCTCCGGTGAAATACGGTTGAAAATTTCTTTTTCACGTTTGGAAATATACTTCCAGAAATCATATCCTTCAATATTAAAACACCGAGACATAAGCTTGGCATGGCGAGACATATCATCTTGCACAGCAAAATATCCGGCACCTTTCAGATAAAATTTAGTCCGCAAGTCATTTCTTTCGACATACATATCGTAATGCTTTTCCATCCACATATCAAAAATCCGGTCGGACAAAAACTCCTGTTCCTTCAGACTAAGTTTTCCGGTCGAATTAATTTTTCCGCTTTCCAGAGCCTCTTTGAGAAAAGGAAAACGATTAGTTATATATTTAAAATCGCGTCCGTTTGCCATATATCTTTTTCTTTGCTCCAGACATTGGGCAATATTGGCAGATATCTCATCTTCACAACATTCAGTAAATTTGACGGAGTAACTGTTCCATTCTCTTAAGCCATATATCATGTTAAGATAATGCTGAAATTCATGGCGATGTGTACAATTGAAACAATCATTGTAAAAATCCATAATATTCTGCAATTGAGGATTATCGGCAATAAATTCACGAACAACCAATTGATCATAATTGTATAAACCTAGAAGCGGAATATCAGGGATACTATCCTGTGCACCGATTCGATACATAATTCCGGATTTATTTTCTTTCTTAAACTTCTCATCCCCGTATGAGGCATAAACCGTATCAACCCTTTCTTTCAGTTTGACTTTGGCCAAATGGGCATGAACTGCATCATTTTTTCGTCCGCTATCACACAGACTGTCCACATTCATTTTTATACCCTCAGGAGAGGTATAATACCATTCACCTCGTTGACAAGTCAAATTTTCATAAAAATCCTGTATGGAAATGGTATTTTTTCCGATTATTACTTTGGTTTCCAAAAACTCGGGAGCATTTTCATCAACAAAATTTTTTATCATACTCCAGGAAGAAACGCCCAACAAAAGACCACCGGCATATATTCCCACTTTTTTCACAATTTTTTTGCCCTTAGTCTTGTCCACTGCCTCGCCTTTCGTCTAAATTTTGACTAAATTATAATATAAATTTTATATCTTGCCAAGCAGATTTTGGATAAAAAAACTGATATTAATACGACAAACGTCGGACTAAATATTACAATGATTTTAAGAAACTTGGAAATTTCTTAAACTGTATCATCTTTTATTTTTTTTGTAAGTTCGTTTTGACGTTTAAGAGCATAAAATTGACTTCTATCCGCAACTTTATCGCCGGAGTGGATAACCATTTGCGGGAACGGTATCTCAATACCTTCTTCAACAAAGCGACGATTTATCTCATAACGTAAATCACTCGGGATAGACCAGCCGTTCCATATATCCGTCGTATAACAACGCAACTCAAACTCCAGACTGCTGCTGCCAAAATCCTTGAAAACAACATAAGGTTCCGGTTTTTTTTGCACTCGTTTGTGAGCATTGGCACACTCAAGAAGAATTTTTTCGACCAAACGTGTATCCGAACCATAGGCCACTCCGACATTTACTGCCAAACGAGCCGTATTATTGCTATGCGTCAAGTTAGTTACGGTTGTAGACAGGAGGTTGGCATTCGGAATAATGACACTGGCTTTTCGAAAAGTTTCTACTTCCGTTGAACGGATGTTAATCTGTTTTACGCGGCCTTCTTCACCATTGATGATTACCCAATCGCCGACTTTTATCGGACGCTCAAACAAAAGGATAATCCCTGACACAAAATTGTTTACCACATTTTGTAAGCCAAGACCAATACCGACAGATAACGCACCGGCAACCAAGGCAAGATTTGTGAGGTTTCCACCCATAATCGCTATCGCCAAAAGGAAGGATACCACATACCCCAAAAAGCCAAAGCCGGCATCCAGTGAATGTTTTATACCATCATCTATCGCTATTTTATTCAAAACATTGTTCATCAAACGGACACGTAAGGATTTAACCAGCGTAATCGCAATGAAGAACGTTGCAATACCGATAATAATGGAAAGCAAAGAAACTTCAACGCCGCCAACTTTAAACCCTAAGAATATTTTCTTAATGCTTTGTATCAATAAATCAGTCGAAACACCCCAAAGGCTTAAAATACTGAAAATCGCTCCAAAACCCAGCAACGGATCAACAATCAAACCGGACCAAAAATCCATTCTGCTGATAAGACGACGGCGAAGTTTGAATGTTCTTACCCAAAAACGCAATAAAAGCAAGCGATGTATTGCTTCATTAAAGGTTTTTCGGATAATAAGGAAAACACCGATAATCAAAACCGATAAGATTACTCGATTAAAAATAAAAGATGACAGTTTCGGATAACCGAAAACAGCCAAAGCAAAGACGCCTAATGAAAACAGTGAAGTGAAAAAAATAATCTTAAATGATGAGCTAATCTCTTCTTCATTATCAATTTCCAGATTTTCTTCCGTTTCTTCCGGCATACTCTCATCATCCCACAGTAGTCGTTTTAATATCAAAACGATACAAAAACCTTTACCTCCGGAAGACAAAGCACTGATAAAAGAAATTAGTTCCAAAGAATAATTTGCAGAAACAGCTACATGCTCCAAAAATGCTCCGACACCAATGACAACCGCCGTAAAATACAATGCGGACGTTACTCTTTTGGCTTTATCCGTACTGACATTAACCAAACGCCATTTTTCATTGTAAGGAGCAAACAGAACTCGAGAAATTGCATTGGCAAGCAATACATACAATGAATAATAAAGAAAGCTGTTGATGACCAACCCAAAGAAACCGATATTCATTACTTTGGTCGTGTACATCCAAATCATAAAACCGGCAACAATTGTTGCGGGAATCACACCATAAGCTATGGCAACAAAAATAGCAGCGGCAACTCTTTTGCCGTATCGAGGATGTTCAATGTCCTTTTTATAACCGAATTTTCGCATAATCCATAGTCGCAAATACACACCAAGCCACAAAGAGAACAAGACCAAGAACGCCACCGGAATAATGTTGGATTTCACATACTGCTGTTTTTCAAGCCCGATTTCCTGATACCACACCACCGGTGATTTTACGATATCAAAGAAAAATTCAACAAAAACTTTTGTTGAGGCAAAAAGCACATTCGGATAAATCAACGGTTCCTGGCGAACCAAAAGGTTGCCGATGAGCTCCTTATTGCGAACATTCACAACCAGAACATCCAATTCGTCAATTTTAGCCAAGAGAATATCCGCCTCGGTAACGTTTGCCTTTTGGAAAGCCTCTTCATTACTAAACTCTTTACGACGCAGGGTTATTGTTTCCAGTTCTGTTTCTCCGTCTTTAGGAGCCTCACCCAAAAGTTCCAAACGTCTTTGAACGGCTTCCAATTCTTTTTCCGATTGTTTTTTGGCATCAATAATCCGGCTTCGAACATCAACCAGTTCTTTGACCTTGGCACTGATGTCTTTTCTGGAAATTTGACCGCTTTTAAGCATATTTTCAATTTCAGACAATTGTTTTCCGATTTGTTGATAATTCACATCTTCGGATGTCAGACTGTCCACAACCTTGGTTGTCGCATCCACATCTTTGACATTTGCCGCCTGCAAAGGCTGTGCATACAAACCGATTAACAATCCCACAAAAGAAAAAAGTCTTAAAAAACCGCCCATAGATAAGCTCCTATTGTTTGATTTCCTTAGTCAAAAGTTTTTTCATTACCGCAAATGCGTTTTTGGCAACACCAACACGCAAATTGTCGGCCACGCACCAGAAACTGAAACCGTTTTCCACGGAAACATCTTGACGCAAACGACTGACATAAACGTTGTCTTCGCCCTGAACATCGGTCAGACAGACATAACCTCCGTCAACGTGTTTGTCAAAAACAACCACATCCTTAACCTTTTTCATCAAAGAAGCTGCCTCTTCAACATCAACGTCTTTTTCGCATTCCACATTAACAAACTGCCCACACCCGATAAATGCCGGTACAAAAGCACAGTTGGCATGGACTTTGACATTTCCTCCGAGTACTTTTTTGGTTTCGGCGTTCATTGCCCATTCGCACTGGGTTTCATCACCGATAAATTCTCCAACCTGAGGAATAACATTATAAGCGATTTGTTTATTAAACACTTTCTGATCATCAACCAAACTGTCATTCATAAAAATCTTACGGGTCTGGTTAAAAAGCTCATCCATTGCTTCCTTACCATAAGCAGAAGTTGAGGTATAAGTCGAGACGACAATCCGTTTGATTTTATACTGTTCGTTGACTTCCTTTAACGGGGTCAACATCTGTGTTACAGCCGCAGACGGAACAGATACCAAACCTCTCGGAGCCTCATAAACTTTATCTTCATTAATACCGGCAACAATCATCGGCACATCTGCCTCGGCAAAATAAGCACTTGAGCAGTCAACGACTTTTACCCCCTTAGCCAAAGCCTTGGGAATATATCTTTTGGAAATTTCATCAGAAGATGCAAAAACAGCAACATCAATATTCTGAAAGTCAAAATCATCCAGATTCAAAACATCCAAATCATCTTCTTCTCCGTAAGAGACCATATTTCCGAGCGGAGACTTCGGCTCTAAAGCCACAACATCGGAAGCCTTTACGCCATCCTCTTCCAAAAAGCTCAAAATTTCGCGACCAATACTTTCTTGAACACCGACAACGGCTATTTTACTCATTTTCAAACCTCTTTTCATTAATATATTTAAATTGCTTATAACATAGAAACCTTTATAAAATAATAACTTTACAAAGCATTTGCAAAATAAAAAACAAATTATTGGGAAATTTTAGCAAGAAATGCACATAAACTTTATATAAAACAAAGCACTTCTTCAATGCCGATGATACTCCTGAAAAAGGCTAAACAAAAACCCCGCCGAATCAGCGGGGTTTTGTTGAAACAATAGCCAAAATTATGCGTTGTTGCTGTTGTTTTCAGCTTCACGAGCTTTTGCTGCAGCAGCCAAGTCATCGGCAATACGAGCAGAACGACCACGCAATGCACGCAAGAAGTACATTTTTGCACGACGTACTTTACCGATACGAGATACTTCGATTTTTGCTACGTTCGGAGAGTACAACGGGAATACACGCTCAACACCTTCACCGAAAGAGATTTTTCTAACTGTGAAAGAAGAGTTCAAGCCGTCGTTTTTACGAGCGATACAAACACCTTCATAAACCTGAATACGTTCTCTGTCGCCTTCTTTTACTTTTGTGTGAACCTTAAGAGTATCACCGGCTTTGAAATTAGGGATATTTTTTCCCTCTGTGAGCTTGTCCATCTGCTCTTTTTCTAAATTTTCGATAATGTTCATAAGTTTTACCCTTTATAAATTTTTTTAACCTTATATACCTAAACCTCTTTAGAATCAAGATATTTCTTATAGAGATCAGGTCGTTTTTCCTTTGTTAACTCTAATGCTTTTTCTTTCCGCCATTTGGCAATATTTTGATGATGTCCGCTCATCAGAACCTCTGGCACTTTTCTGTCTTCCCAAACTACCGGCCTGGTGTACTGCGGATGTTCCAGAAGACCTGTTTCAAAACTCTCGTCTTCCAGAGACTCTGTATTTCCCAAAACTCCGGGAATCAACCTCACTACAGCATCCAACATAATTTGTGCCGCCTGCTCACCTCCGGTTAGGACATAATCTCCGATACTTATCTCTTCTATATTGAAGGCTTCGATAACTCTTTCGTCTATCCCTTCAAACCGACCGCAGATTATGGTCATATCCGTCTCTGAACTCAATTCGTGGACTAAAGTCTGGGTAAGAGGCTTCCCTCTCGGACTCATATAGATTATTCTCCCGCCGTTGTAATTGGCTTTAATCGCCGCTCCCAACACATCCGGTCGCATAATCATACCAGCACCGCCTCCGCAAGGAGTGTCATCAACTGAACCATGCTTATCAAACGCATAATCCCTGATGTTTACCGTTTCCATTGACCAAAGACCTTCCTTCAGGGCTCTGCCGGTTAATGAATATCCCAAAAATCCGGGAAATAATTCCGGAAATATGGTCAAAACCTTAACCTTCATTGTCAATGTCTTCTCCTTCGGCTTCAGCAAAGTTCAGCTGAGCAGATTCAACAATAATATAACCATCTTTAATTTTTATCTCAGGAACATATTCTTTGGTAAAAGGTATCATCTCAAGTTTTCCGCCTTTGAGTTTGATTTCCAAAACATCTCCGGCTCCGAAATTATAAATTCCGCTTACCTTGCCGATACTTTCTCCGGTGGTGTGAAGTCGAACTTCCAAGTCGATTAAATCCGTATGGTAAAATTCTTCCTCTTCCAAATCCGGTAAGACATCTCTGGAAACGTAAAACTCCGTGCCAATCAGGCTTTCTGAAGTATTACGATCATCAACGGCTTTGATTTTTACCCGCAATATTCCTTTGGAATAACCGGTAACTTTTATGGTAAACTTTTTTGTTCCGGACTTGTCTTCAACCGGACCGTAACTGTCAATGTCCTCGGCAACCTCGGTGAAGCTTTTTACTTTTACTTCGCCTCTGATACCGTGAACCCCGACAATGGCTCCAAGACAAATCCTGTTTTCATTTTCCATAACAGTTTCCCGTTTTGTTCAAAAAAGCATTAAATAATAACAAAATTACTCAGCAGATGCTTCTGCAGGAGCAGCTTCGGCAGCTTTTGCAGCTTCAGCAGCAGCGGCAGCTTTCTCGGCTTTTTCTTTCATTCTTTCCTGAGCTTTTGCTTTAGGAGCAGATTTCTTAGGCTGTGCACTGATTTTCGGAGCTGCACAAAGGCCCAGATTTGCAAACAATTTCTGCAATCTTTCTGTCGGCTGTGCACCTTTGCTCAACCATGATTTTACTTTATCTTGGTCAACAACCAATCTTTCTGCGTGCTCTCTCGGCAACAGAGGATTGTATGTACCTAATTTTTCGATATATCTACCATCGCGAGGTGCTCTTTGGTCAGCAGCAACAATACGATAGAAAGGACGCTTTTTAGAACCACCGCGAGATAGTCTGATACGAACTGCCATTTATATTCTCCTTAAATTTAGTTAATTTTGAATTTCCGCTTTATGGCTTAAAACGGAAACCCTTTTCCCATACCGCCGAGCATTCCGCCCAACGGACCGTTTTTCAGAGCAGAAAGGGAGCCCATGCCACCCATTTTGCCCATTCTTTTCATCATTGTCGACATTTGCTCATAGGATTTGAGCAACTTGTTGACTTCATGAACTTCCACCCCGGCTCCCGCCGCAATTCTCTTTTTGCGGGACGCCTTGATGATGTCGGGATTTCTTCTCTCTTTGAGTGTCATCGAAAGAATAATCGCCTCTTGTTTTTTAATCAGACCGTCGCCGACACCGGCTTCCTCAATCTGATTTTTGAACTTAGACAATCCCGGAAGCATTCCGATAATGTTTCCGATACTGCCCAACTTCTGAACTTGTTTCAACTGAGCAAGCATATCTTCCAGATCAAACTTGCCTTTCATCATTTTTTTAGCCATTTTCTCGGCTTCGGCATGATCTACTTTTTCAATGGCTTTTTCCACCAAAGAAACAACATCTCCCTGCCCCAAAATTCTTCCGGCCAAGCGATCCGGATGAAATTCTTCAAACTCATCAATTTTTTCACCGGTTCCAAGAAATTTAATCGGAGCCCCCGAAACCATTTTCATCGACAAAGCCGCACCGGCTCTTGCCGAGCCGTCTATTCTCGTCAAAACAATACCGGTAATGCCGACTTT
>CAZFRT010000064.1:4484-8404 GCA_964521455.1 uncultured Azospirillum sp. | reverse complement strand
GTCTGACCGATAATTGAACCGGTATAAGAACCTTCTTCATTTTTAATGTACTGAGAAGCGTCATGAGCCACATTGCTGATTTTATCCTGACGAAGCGTATATCTTGCATACTGTGACAAATCATCGGTATAGTTCCAACCCAAACGAACACGACCGCCTGTACTTTCACTATCATAAGAACCTTCATCCTGATAGTCTTCTTCGGTACGGAACAAATCAATACCGGCACTCAAACGTCTGCCGAGGAAATAAGGCTCCGTAAAACTCAAATTGTACTCGGAAGCACGTTGAGAAATTCCTGCATCCAAAGACAACTGCTGGCCTTTCCCTTGGAAGTTATTTTCCGTTACACCGGTCCTGATTAAGGCACCGTTAACCGTAGAGTAACCGACACCGACATTAAAGTAACCTGTAGATTTTTCCTGAACATTAACATTCAAATCAGCTTTATTTCCATCTTCGGTCGGAACCGTATCAATATCTACCTTGCTGAAATAATTCAGATTTTCCACATTACGACGACTTGCTCTTAATTTTGAAGCATTAAAAGCATCACCCTCATCTATTCTGAATTCACGACGAATAACATCATCCTGCGTTCTGTCATTTCCCGTAATATTAATTCGGTTAATAAAAATACGATCGCCTTCCTTAATATCAAAAGCAACATTAATTTCGCCGGTTTCCAGATTTTTGTTCAAATCCGGAACCACATCAACAAATGCAAACCCTTCTTTACCGAGTTCTTCCGTCAGAGCATACACGCTTTTTTCAACCAAATCGGCGTTATACCAATCATCTTTCTCAAACAGAACTTCTTCATACATCGGCTCAACATTAACTTCGCTAATCTCGGAATTAATAGTTATATCTTTAATTTTATAGCGGATACCCTCATCCAAAACATACGTCAGAACAAAAGACTTTTTATCCGGACTTAATTCAGCTACAGCCGAAACGACACGGAAATCAGCATAGCCGTGTTTGAGATAAAAACGACGCAACAGTTCCTTATCGTAATTTGTCTTTTCGGGATCATAATTCTCCGAGCTGGAGAATATTCTGTACCAACGGCTTTCCTTGCTCATAATTTCACCCTGCAAGTCCTCATCGGAATAATGGAGATTCCCGACAAAGTTAATTTTATCAATGCTGGCGGCAGGACCTTCGTCAATTTCAAAAATCAAATCCACCCGGTTTTGGTCTCTGTTAATAATCTTCGGCTCAACCACCACGGCATAACGACCGGAACGTTTATAAACATCCAAAATTCGCTTAACATCTTCCTGAACTTTCGCACGGCTGTAAATAGAACGCGGAGCCATTTGCACTTCTGATTCGAGAATTTTATCATCAAGCTTGTCATTACCGTCAAAAACACGTTTATTGACGATTGGATTCTCAACAATTTTGATAATAAGCAAACCATTGCTGCTAACATCAAACACAACATCAGCAAACAACCCTGTTGCATAAAGCTGTTTTAAGGAAGCATCCAACTTTTCCTGAGACACGGTATGCCCTTTTTGAATATCCAGATAAGACAAAACTGTCTCCTGCTCCACCCTTTGCAATCCGTTTACCTGAATATCCCGAACATAAACCGCGGACGCCTGAGCATCAAACGTCGTCAAGATTCCCCAAAGAATAGTCCATAAACATAATTTTTTCATAGGTACAATCCCTTAAAAACAAGCCTGCCTAAGCAAACCATCTGTGAAATAAACGAACAAAATCATTCCATGTGGCAAAAACCATCAAAGCCACAATCAATGCAAAACCAAGCTTAAACAAAACATCTTTAACCTGATTGCTGATTTCTCTGCCGGTAACAATTTCAATTACATACAAGACAACATGTCCCCCGTCCAAAACCGGAATTGGGAACAAATTAATCAAGCCCAAATTAATGGAAAGCAATGCCATGAATACCAGAAAATCCAAAATACCGTTTTGTTTGGAAATATCCCCTGTCATTTCAGCAATACGAATAATTCCACCCAGTTCTTCTCCACTGCGTTTTCCGGTAATCATCTGTCCGACGCCACGCAAAGTAGCCACCGTAATATCCCAAGTTTCAATTGAAGCATTTTTAAAAGCATTCCACAAAGAAAGCTTCTGATATTCTATTTCAATAACATTAACGGATTTAACTCCCAACATCGGACGCTTGCTGATTGTCCCGTCCACACCCGAAACTTCCAATTCTTTTAATTGGAAATTTAGCGTCATTGTTTTTTCATTTCTCAGAAGCTCCAACTCTACTTTGCCATCAGGAATCAAATCCACTTCCCGACGAATATCGTCAAAATGCTCGATTTTATGCCCGTTAATCATCAAAATACGGTCATTAGCCTGAATACCTGCTTCTGCCGCCGCACTGTCAGGAAAAACTTCGCCGACAACAGGAGGAAAACTGATTTTTCCCAGAAAGAAAAAAATTCCCGTAAAAACCAAAATGGCAAAAACATAGTTGGCACCGGGACCGGCCAACGCAATAGCCAATTTTTTATAAGGATTTTGAAAATTAAAAGCGTGTTTCTTCTCTTCTTCAGTCAATTCTGTTGCTTTTTCGTCAGCAGTGGAAGAAGAAGCATCTCCGTCGCCGAGAAACTGACAATATCCCCCTAAAGGCACCGCAGAAATACGCCAATTCGTTCCGTGCTTATCAGTCTTGCTCCACAAAACCTTGCCGAAACCGATAGAAAAAGCCTCCACACTGACACCGGTCATTCTTGCGACCAAAAAATGCCCGAATTCATGCACAAAAACCAATATGCCTAAAAGAACAACAAAAGGCACAACATAATAAACAGCATTAATTAACCAATCCATTTTTTTACCTTAACCTAAAAACATCATACCATACTTAAACAACAAGACCACAAAAGGAGCTGCGAAAATCAAACCGTCAACACGGTCAAAAACCCCACCGTGTCCCGGTATTAAATTGCTGGAATCTTTAATTCCCAGACTTCTTTTGATATGAGATTCAAACAAATCCCCGATTTGGGCAATAACAGCAATAACCGCACCCAAAACAGCATAAATAAAATGATTTCCGTATGCCCCGAAAATATTTGAGAAAACAAGGCTGATAATAACGGCAAACATCATTCCGCCAATCAAACCCGACCATGTCTTGTTCGGACTGATTTTAGGAGCCAGTTTCGGACCTTTCAGCGTGGAACCGACCACATAACCGCCAATATCCATTCCCCAAACCATCAACACATACCAAATAGTCATTGTAAAACCGACTGTATTATACAGCCAAACCAAAGAACCTATTCCAACCGAAATATAAGACACACCGAGAGTAAGCAGATTTCTGCAACCTTCTCCCTTAGCCTTAATCCAAACCAAAACGGAAGCTCCGACAACAATCAAAGCTATCATATACGGACAGGTCATTAAAACAGCGGAAGCCAATGCGGTAACATAACAAATCACATAAACCGTTGCCCCGCGATGCGGAACCATATTGTCCCACTCCCAACAAAGCATAGCACCGGCAACCAAGGCTAAAACATTAAGATAAGGATGCCCGAGATAAAGGATTCCAATTGTCAGAGGAGCCAGCACAAGAGCAGTTAACGTCCTCTTGACTAACGAGCTTTTCTTAGACTTTTCCATATCTTCTCTCCCTGGAGTTAAAGTTTTGAATAATACGTTCCAGTTCCTTTTTATTAAAATCAGGCCAGAAGGTATCCGTAAAATAAAATTCGGTATAAGCCAACTGCCACAAAAGATAATTACTAACCCTTTGTTCGCCACTGGTACGAATTAACAAATCAGGATCCGGTATATCTTTCGTATAAAGCATATCAGAAAACATTCTAATATCAATATCATTAACCGAGATATCACCCCTTTTCGCCAAAGCCGCCACTTTTCGTACAGCTCCGATGATTTCTTGC
>CAZFRT010000064.1:0-4474 GCA_964521455.1 uncultured Azospirillum sp. | reverse complement strand
CTCAAAGCAATACAAAGCGTCATACCGTCATTGGACAAGGTTTCGGCTTCAAGCTTTTCCATACTGTCAACGATATCTTTATCCAACATATCCCGCTCGCCGATAAAACGGATTCTGACATTATTTTCTTTTAGTTCAGTCAAATCACTTTTCAAATACTCACGGAGAAGCCCCATCAAAGTATTTACCTCATCCTTGCTTCGTTGCCAATTTTCCGTAGAAAAAGCATACAATGTCAAATACTTAATGCCAATATCTCCGGCAACCCGTGTAATTTTTTTAACTGTTTCGGCTCCTTTTTTATGACCGGCAGCCCGTGGCAATCCTTTACATTTTGCCCAGCGTCCGTTTCCGTCCATAATAATGGCGATATGCTGTAGATTATTATTGTTTTCAGTCAAAATCAGTACCTTAATTCATCATAACCGCAAAAACACAGACAGAAACACTCGTTTCTGCCTGCATTCACATATTACACTTGCATAATGTCTTTTTCTTTACCGGACAACTGCTCGTCTATTTTCTTAATAGAGTCATCGGTCAACTTCTGGATTTCGTTTTCATATCTTTTTTCATCGTCTTCCGAAATCGCATTATCTTTTTTAAGTTTTTTAACTTCATCCAATGCATCACGGCGAATATTACGGATAGCAACCTTGCCTTGTTCTGCATATTTTCCGGCAACCTTAACCAGTTCTTTTCTTCTCTCTTCACTCAAAGGAGGAATAGGAATACGGATAAGCTGTCCGTCAGAAACCGGATTCAATCCCAAATCAGATTCTCTTAAAGCTTTTTCGACAGCTTTAGCCAAACCTCTGTCCCAAACACTAACGGACAAGGTTCTGGCATCGGGAACACTAACCGTTCCCACTTGAGAAATTGGAGACATGCTGCCATAAGCTTCAACCATAATGCCGTCCAACAAACTGGCATGAGCTCTTCCGGCACGCAAACCGCCAAAATCCGAACGCAAAGCGTCAAGCGTTTTTTCCATTCTGTTTTTGCTGTCTTCTTTTATTGCATTAAAATCAACCATGTTTTTCATACCTCTTCTTTAATTATAGTAAATTCGCCTTTTCCCGAAACTGCATCGGCCAAAGCATTCTTTCCTTTTTGAGCAAACACCACAATAGGAATTCTGTTTTCCCTCGCCAACGTAACCGCCGCCGCATCCATAACTTTCAATTGCTTGGAAATGACTTCGTCATAACTGACAGCATCATAACGTCTGGCTTTGGCATTTTTCTTAGGATCACTGTCATACACGCCATCAACCTGCGTCGCTTTCAACAAGACATCACACCGCATTTCCGAAGCTCGCAAAGCAGCTCCCGTATCTGTTGTAAAATAAGGATTTCCGGTTCCGCCGGCAAAAATAACGATACGTCCTTTTTCCAAATGGCGTCTTGCTCGACGATAAATATAGTTTTCACAAACAGCCGGAATATGCAGACCGGACATTACTCTGGCCTCTGCTCCGAGATTCTCCAACGCATTCTGAACAAACAAGGCATTCATAACCGTAGCCATCATTCCCACATAATGAGCCGTTGTCATATCCATATCTTTTGCGGCATCCTTAGCTCCGCGAAAAATATTTCCACCACCGACAACAATACATACTTCCACTCCGGCATCCCTGATACTTTTAATCTGCTCCGCCAAAGAATTAATCACGGCGGCATCCATGCCGAACTCTTTGCTGCCCATCAGCCCTTCACCGGAAAGCTTAAGCAATATTCTTTTGTATATCGGTTTCATCTCTTTGCCTTGATTCAAAAATTTTCTTTATATTAACGAAATTAATCGTATTGTCATCAAGATTTTTAACTTTTCTCCATAATTTCTTACTTTTAAAACCTTCTCTTAATCCCCAGCTCTAAAAAAATAATTGCACTTTAAGGGGTAAATGTTTAAAACTGACATCAGTTTGAAACTAATTTTGGAAGGCAAAAACCATGGGTATTTACACAATTCTTACACTATGTGCCATTGGCGGATATCTGCTCGGCTCGGTTCCTTTCGGACTGGTACTGACCAGACTGGCCGGATTGGGAGACATCAGAAAAATCGGTTCCGGAAATATCGGAGCGACCAATGTTCTTCGTACCGGACGTAAAGATTTGGCTCTGCTTACCGTTATCTTAGACGCCTCCAAAGCCGGTATTGCTGCTTATGTTGCGGAAAAACTTGTTCCCGACGCCGGATTTGTCCTCTTCGGATTGTACACGAGTACCAATGTTATTGCCGGATTGGTTGCCGGAACCTTTGGTGTCCTTGGACACAACTTTCCTGTCTGGCTCAAATTCAAAGGCGGAAAAGGCGTTGCCTCTGCATTCGGTTTCATTGTTGCAACCAACTGGCAGCTCGGCTTAATCGCCTTGGCTGTTTGGCTCACTATGGCCTTTCTTTTCAAATATTCCTCTTTGGCCGCCATTACGGCAGCCTCTTCCGTTCCGGTTTTTGCATTCTTTCTGGCCGAACCGATATATGCAAGTTTCTATTCTGCAATAGCTCTGTTGGTTGTTGTTCGTCACCATGCAAACATCAAACGCTTGCTCACTCATCAGGAAAGTAAAATCTCTTTTAAGAAGAAATAAAAAGTGAAAATTGCCGACGAGGAAATCATCGACTGGCTCCAACTAATCAATTCAGACAATGTCGGACCGGTTACATTTCATAAACTCTTAGCCAAACACAAAAGTGCCAAAGAGGCTCTCAACAATTTACCTTCCAAATGCAAGCTCTGTTCCAGAAGCAAAGCCGTTAAAGAGTTTGAACTCTGCCAAAACAAAGGAATTAAGATTTTAACTTTTAACGATTCGCTTTATCCGGAAAACCTCAAACACCTTGAAGATGCCCCTCCTGTTTTATATGCATTGGGCAATACAGACATTCTCAGTCATCCGCTCTCCCTTTCCATTGTCGGAGCAAGAAACGCTTCCATTAACGGAAGGAAACTGGCTTCACGAATAGCCTATAACTTAACCGAAAATGACGTTGTCATCATTTCAGGTATGGCTCGGGGAATTGATTCTGCCGCCCATAAAGGAGCTATGTACGCTAGCAACCAACAAGGACCGACAATTGCCGTCCTCGGAACCGGTGTAGATGTTCCCTACCCTGCTGAGAACATAAACCTGTATCATCAGATTGTACAACAAGGTGTTGTTATTTCGGAATTTCCGCTCGGAACAGAACCTCAAGCCAACAATTTTCCGAGAAGAAACCGCCTCGTTGCCGGACTATCATTAGGCACACTAGTTGTTGAAGCTACACTCCACTCAGGCTCTTTAATCACCGCTCGCTTGGCTCTGGAGCAAGGCAAAGATATTTTTGCAATTCCAGGTTCTCCGAATGATGCTCGTTCTCAAGGACCGAACAAACTTATCAAAGAAGGAGCTTCTTTAGTAGAATCTGCCGAAGATATATTAAACATTTTAAGTTTAACTAACCACCGGCAAATAAAATCTTATACTGATAAGTATAAGGGTGCGGATGAAGAAAATTTATTCAGTAAAACTATTGACAAACCGCTTAAAACCGACAATATTCCCGTTACGGAAAATCTTGCCGAAATAAAATCCGTCCGAGAATATCTGAGCACCTCAGGCACTTACGTTGACGAGATTATCAGAAATTCCGGACTTGATTCGGCAACTGTTTCCCTGGAATTATTGGAACTGGAAATGAACGGAATTATCGAACGTCAGGTTGGCAACAAAGTGGCATTGATTAAGAAGTAAATGGAAAACGCTATGAAATTAGTTATCGTGGAATCTCCGGCAAAAGCCAAAACCATTAACAAATATCTGGGAAAAGACTATAAAGTTCTGGCCAGTTTCGGTCATATACGAGATCTTCCGAGCAAAGACGGTTCCGTTAATCCTGATGAGAGTTTTGCCATGACTTGGGAATTAAGCCCGGGCGGCAAAAAACACTTAAACGACATTATTACCGCCGTCAAAGATTGTGATACGATTGTCCTCGCATCCGACCCGGATAGAGAAGGAGAAGCTATTGCATGGCATATTCTTGAAGAATTAACTGCCAAAAAGAAAATCAAAGATAAAAAAATCGAACGCGTTGTTTTCCACGAAATTACCAAATCCGCCGTTACCGAGGCCATTAAAAATCCTCGTCAAATTGATGATAATCTGGTTTCAGCTTATATGGCGAGACGGGCTTTAGACTACCTCGTCGGCTTTACGCTTTCCCCTATTTTGTGGAGAAAACTCCCGGGGTCAAAATCTGCCGGACGTGTTCAATCCGTAGCCTTAAGACTTATTTGCGAACGTGAAACCGAAATTGAGAAGTTTAAATCGGAAGAATATTGGACCGTTGACGTTGACCTCATTACCAAAACACAGGCACTGATTAAGTCTCGCTTAATTAATCTCGACGGCAAAAAACTCGAAAAATTTGATTTAAATTCAGAAGCAAAAGCACTCGAAGCTAAAGCAAAAATTGAAGC
>CAZFRT010000063.1:0-8607 GCA_964521455.1 uncultured Azospirillum sp. | reverse complement strand
CGGAAGCTTTGACCAATATTCTCGGCGAAGTTGTTTCTAAGCATGGTTTAACCCAACTTCGTATTGCCGAAACAGAAAAATACGCTCATGTTACGTTCTTCTTTAACGGCGGCGAAGAAAAAGAGTTTAAGGGCGAAGAACGTATTCTTATCGCCAGCCCGAAAGTTGCCACTTATGACCTTAAACCGGAAATGAGTGTTTATGAGGTTACGGAACAATTGGTTAAAGCCATTGAAGACAAGCGTTTTGACGTTATTATCTGCAATTATGCCAACGGTGATATGGTCGGACACACCGGCATTATGGAAGCGGCCTTGAAAGCCGTTGCCGCTGTTGACGAATGTTTGGGCAAGGTTGAACAAGCCATTAAGAATGTCGGCGGTGTTATGATTGTTACAGCCGATCACGGAAACGCTGAAAAAATGGTTGATGAAAAAACCGGACAACCTTACACAGCCCATACTGTCGGAAAAGTTCCTGCTATTTTGGTTAACAGTCAGGAGCATGTTTGCCGTCTGAAAGACGGTCGTCTGGCTGATATTGCACCGACAATGCTGGATCTTTTGCATATCGAAAAACCGGCAGAAATGACCGGAAATTCTCTTTTAATCAAAAAATAAAAAAGGATGGAACTAAAAAAGGCATATAAACCGGTTTTATTAAGCATGGGGCTTTTGTTTCTCATGCTTAAACCGGTTTGTGCCGTTTCTGTTTCACAAAAAGACCTTGAAAAGGTTGAAAAACAAGTCGAAGCTCAAAATATGGAGCACAAAAAGCTTCAAGCTCAGGCGACCCAAATCAGTATGGAATTAGCTTCTGTTAATCAGGATATGATTAAATCCGCCAAAATGATTCAAAACAGTGAAGCCAAAATCTCGCAAATGGAAAATGAGTTACTTAAACTTCAGGAAGATTTGGAAAAAGCCGAAGACGACTTTATCACCGAAGACGATAATTTGATTAAAACCCTTTCCGCTCTGCAAAATTTGGCTTTAAAACCAACCGAAGCCTTATTTGTTCAACCTCTGACACCGGTCGAAATTATTCGCAGTGCCATGCTGCTTCGGGAAACGGTTCCTTATTTGGAGCAAAACGCCTCCCGTATCCGTAAAGATTTGGAGAAAATTGCCGCAAAAAAAGCTTTGGTTGAAAAGCAAGTTGCAAAAATTACCAAGCAGAAAAAAGTTCTTGAAAAAGAACACGACCAGATGAAAATACTGGTTCAGAAAAAATCTAAAATCCGCAATGCCGTAGAAATCAAAAGTATCCAGACAAAGAAAAAAGTTCAGGCTTTGGCTTCTCAAGCTCAAGATTTGAGGGATTTGTTATCTAAGCTTGAAAAACAGCGGCTGGCTGCCAAAAAGAAACGCCAAGAAGAAGAAAGAAAGCGGCTGGCTGAACAAAGAGCTTTGGAAGAACAGCGTTTGACCGAGACCCAAAAACTTGAACAGGCACAAAGAGCTGACTTGATTAAATTGAAACCTGAGTTTATAAAAGAAACAGGAAGTAACTTCGTAAAAGCCAAAGGAAGACTTTCCCGTCCGGCAATCGGCCCGATTATTACCGCTTACGGACAGGAAACAGCCAAAGGTGTCAGCTCAAAAGGCGTGATTATCAAAACCAGAAATCAGGCTCAGGTTATTTCTCCTTATGACGGTTCGGTTATTTTTGCCGGCCCGTTCCGCGGATACGGAAATCTTATTATTATAGAACACGGACAAGGTTATTTGTCTTTGCTGGCCGGTTTGGAAAGCATTGATTGTGAACTCGGACAAATGCTTTTGGCGGGAGAACCTCTCGGGCAAATGCCTGATGACAAAGACGCCAAACTTTATGTTGAGCTTCGAAAAGATAACCACCCGATTGATCCGATGGCCTGGATTGCAAATTAGTTTATGAATGGAAAATCTCATGTTGAAAAAATCATCTTTTGCGTTTGTTTTTATTTTTAGTTTATTCTTTTCGGCTTCTTGTGCGGATGCCGCCAAAAAAGCTCCTGAAAAAGAAGATGCTGACACTTACGAACTCTTGAATCTTTTCGGAGAAGTTATGGAACGGGCGAAAGTTTCTTACGTGGAAGAAGTTTCCGACAAAAAACTTATCGAATCCGCCATTAACGGTATGCTCTCCGCCCTTGACCCTCACTCCAGCTTGTTGGACGGTCAGAGCTTTAAGTATATGAATGAACAAACCAAAGGAAAATTCGGCGGTTTGGGTATTGAAGTTACTATGGAAAACGGCGTGGTTAAAGTTGTTTCTCCGATTGATGATACTCCGGCGGCCAAAGCAGGATTAAAACCGGGCGATTACATTACAAACATTGACGGCGAGCAAGTAATGGGACAGACTTTGAACGAGGCCGTTGATAAGATGAGAGGAAAAATCGGCACAAAAGTCAAACTGACAATCCGCCGCATGAACGAAAAACCTTTTGATGTTACACTAAAACGTGAAGAAATTAAAATTCAATCCGTCAAAAGCGACATTAAAGCCAATGACGTGGCTTATATTCGTATTACCTCTTTCAGTGAAGATATTGACAAGATGATTAAAAAATCTCTGAAAGAAGCTCAGAAAAAGACCAATAACCAAATTAAGGGCGTGATTATTGACGTTCGGAATAATCCGGGCGGTTTGTTGGATCAGGCTGTCAGTGTTTCCGACCTGTTTTTAGATAAAGGAGAAATTGTTTCCACACGTTCCCGAAACGAATCAGACACTGTTCGCTATACAGCTAAAAGCGGGGATATTGCTCAAGGTCTGCCTATTGTTGTTATTATCAACGACGGTTCGGCTTCCGCTTCCGAGATATTGGCAGGGGCTTTGCAAGACCACAAAAGAGCCATTATTTTAGGAGAAAAGTCTTTCGGAAAAGGTTCCGTACAGACTGTGGTTCCGTTGGGAGGATACGGAGCAATGCGTTTGACGACAGCTCGCTATTACACACCTTCCGGTCGTTCTATTCAAGCAACCGGTATTGAACCTGATATTGAAGTAAAACCGGCAAAGGTTGAAATTATTGAAAATAATTACGGCGTTAGTGAAGCAGAATTTAAAAACGCTTTGAAAAACGAAAACGAAGATAAGAAAAAAGACAATAAACAAGAAAAAGTTGTTGATGAATCTTTGGCAAATGATTATCAACTTTCCAGAGCTGTTGACCTTGTTAAGGCTTTAAGTCTTTATGGTTCTAAAAACAAATAACAAAGGATGATTTTTTTGTTCAAGCAGTTAAAACAAAAAAAATGGCTGATTATCATTACGTTGTCAATTCTTGTTCTTTTGGCGGCAACCGGATATTTTTTTGCAAAAATAAAAAGTGAACCTGTTTATCTGACTAAAATCGACAAGATAATGTATGATAAAAAAAATCGTTCGCCTAAGTATGTTTTAACTATGCCGGAAAAAAAGTCTCCTCAAAAAGAAGAAAATATAACTCCCGAGGTTGAAAAAGAACATTCCGAAGATGTTAAAACAGCGTCAAAATCAGGAGATGTAAATGACTTTATTCGTTCCATTCCTCAATTGTTTTCACTAGGAGAAGCTCCGGGAAAAACACCTTTGCATCCGTTTGAAAGACTTGAAAAACTTACTAAAAAAGATGGCGATTTTGTTGTCCCGTCTTATTCTTCCGATGGAAAGAAACCTTGGGAAACCTATGGAAGAAAAATCAATGTTCAACCTAATTTTCACAAAGTTGCTGTTATTATCAAAAACATCGGCCTTAATCAAAAAGAAACAGATTTAATTGCGAACGGATTACCGGCTGAAGTTTCTCTTTCTTTTTCGCCTTATACCATTGATGCAGAAAATCAGATAAAAAAAGCCCGTTATCTTGGTCATGAAACTTATATGGATTTACTTTTGTCATCTAAAGACTTTTTGAAATCAGACACCGGACCGATGGCTATGAGCATTATATCAAGTATTGATGAAAACATCCATCGCATGAAACAAACTCTTTCCGTTAATGCTCCTCTCGGTGGTATAGTCATTAATTCCGGACAAGTTGATACAGAAAATCAGGAACGAACGAAAAAGCTTCTCTCCTCCGTTAAAGAGATGGGGCTTTTAATGATTGATGCAACTGATGAAGATACTATAAGTTTGGTGAATATTGACGGATTGGCCCGTAAAAAAGCTGATATTCTCATTAATGAAAATTCAGATCAACAACAAGTTGCCGAACAATTAAAAAAAGCGGAAAAAATCGCTCTTGAGCAAGGGCAGGTTTTGGTTGTCGCTTCCCCTAAACCGGCATCTGTCGTAACTTTGAACAAATGGCAAAAAACTTTCTCGCCTCAGCTGACTTATGAGCAAATGAGAGAAAATAATATTACAACCATAGAACGACCGTTTGCTTTAGTTCCGGTTTCTGCGGTTGTTGTGGAGTGAATTATGCAGAAAAAATATCGTCCTAATGCGGGGATTGTTGTTTTTAGAAAGGACAAGAAAGTTTTGGTTTGTGCCCGTGCCGACCAAAAAAATGACAATTGGCAATTTCCTCAAGGCGGAATTGATAAAGGAGAAACGGCTGCAGAAGCTGCTGTTCGAGAACTTTCTGAAGAAACAGGTATTACCTCTGCAAAACTTGTTTATACAGCAACAAAACCTATTCGTTATGATTTTCCTAATCATGTTTTGAAACATTTTGAAGAAAGCGGCAAAGATTTCTTTGGACAAGATCAGTATTGGAGTCTGTTTTATTTTGAAGGAAACGACAGTGAAATAAACTTCTACACACATCCGGAAGAAATTGAGTTTAAAGCTTTTCAGTGGGTAGATATTGAAGAAGCTCCAAAGCTTATTGTTCCTTTCAAAAAAGAAGCTTATGAAAAGATGGTTGAGATATTTAAGCCGATTATCGAAAAATTTCAGCCTAATATTTAAAAATTATGGAATCAGAGCGTTTTTTGTGATACAATTCCTTTGCAAATCGATAGATATCAGGGATATGTTATGGATAACAAAAAACTGCAAAAAATAATACATCAGGCAATAAATAAAGCCGTTAATGTAGAAATCCGTTCTGAAATTCCTTTTAATTATGAGCAACTTGAGGCTCTTGATAGATTGAACGAATATTGTGTCAATCAGGTTCTTAACGATACCGAAGTTCTATATGATCCTCGAAAAATAGGATATAAAGCCAATCAGGAAATGTTGACAGCGTTAACTGCCATGTGTTTGGCACAATCATTAATTAATCCGACCAGAAAAACAGGCGAAAGCAAAGAGTTTTTTCAAGAAAACATTACAATCAGCGTTCCGGAATCCGGAGTAAAACAATTGTGTTTCGGTAAAATAAATCCGGATAACGTTTATCAGGCCGTTTATCCGGAAATTATTGATGACTGGATGATTTATCGAAACAAAGAAGGCTTGGGCATTCAATCTCTGATAGACGAGAAAACCAATCTCGCCGGTTTGGATAATTATCAACGCGGCGGCAACCCTTTATATGAATTTGCCCGTTTCCACCGCAAATACACCGAAAAAGAACGTAAAAAAGAAGAAAGAGCCAGAGAAAGTGCTCAAGAAGCTTTCAGAAATGAAATGGTTAAAACATTGGCGGCAAAAATTACCGAACAGCAACTTCTGGAAGGTAAAAATCCGATGGAAATGTTGGAGTTATTATTTGCACCGGAAAAAAACAGGCAACAAATTAAACAAATCTCTCAAAAATCCCGGGAAATTGACCCGCAGATTGAAAACAACATTATGAAAATGTTGGAATATTCCAATTCTCGGGATGACAATACCCATTCCCGCTAGAAAACAATTATTCCTTATCTTTTTTGGATTTTAGCTGCCCGCAAGCGGCTAAAATATCCTGACCTCTCGGCGTGCGTATCGGTGCAGCAAAGCCGGCATTGTTCAATTCTTTGGCAAAAGCATGTATTCGGTTACCGGAACTGGCTTCAAACCCACATCCCGGCCAAGGATTAAATGCTATCAAATTGAATTTGGCATCCAATTTATATTTTCTCATCAATTCTATGAGTTGGCGGGCACAATCCAAAGAATCATTTATATCTTTTAACATCAGGTATTCAAAGGTGATAAACCGACTGCCTTCCATTTGCTGATATTCTTGACAAGCTTTCATTACTTCTTCAAGCGGATATTTATTGTTAATCGGCATTATCTGCGAGCGGATTTCATTGTTCGGAGCATGCAGACTGACCGCCATTTGAACTTTGGTTTCTTTGAAAAAAGGAACAATTTTGGGGGCAATACCCGATGTGGAAAGGGTTACTCTTCTTTTAGAAAGAGAAATTCCGTCTCCGTCGGTTAAAATCTTCATGGCTTTGGCGGCGTTTTCCGCATTATGAAGCGGTTCACCCATTCCCATTACCACGATGTTTGACAAATAACGGGTTTCATCACTCGGGGTCGGCCACTCCTTGTAAACATCACGGGCAACCAAAAATTGTCCGACAATTTCTCCCGCTGTCAGATTTCTGGTTATTTTCTGGCTTCCAGTATGACAAAAACGACAACCCACCGCACAACCGACTTGTGTAGAAATACAGACGGCTCCTCTGTCCTCTTCCGGAATATAAACCGTTTCCACCCGTTGTCCGTCTTCAAATTCCAAAAGCCACTTATGGGTTTTGTCTTTAGAAATTTGCTCAGTAACGATTTTAGGTCTGGTTATGCTGTAAGCCGAGGCTAATTTTTCCCGCAAGTCTTTAGAAAAACTTGTCATTTTGGAAAAGTCTGTTTCTCCCTGCCAATAAAGCCAATGCCACAATTGTTTGGCTCGAAAAGGTTTTTCCCCTATTTTAGCTAATTCCTGAGCGATTTCTTCTTTGCTGAGGCCGATTAATTCTGTTTTATCCGTCATTGTTATTTCTTATTACATTTTGAGCTTATGGCCTTATAGGCACTGGTAAATCCGGCCAAAGAATATGTATCTTTGGTATTAGTTCCTTTGGAGGAAACCCCGTGAACAATCATTCTTTCGCCTTTTTTCATGGCATTTACCAATTCTTTGTCAACCTTATCGCTTACCGCCCAAGCTTTATCTTCATTTGTAAACAAGCGGCTTATGGTTGTTTTTCCGATTTTTACGGTTACTTTGCTTCCCGGTTTAAAGGTATATCCGGCCACAAAATTAACCACATCAAAGCTTTTTTCTCCCGGACGATGAGTTACAACGGCATAAATATCGCCACGTTTGGTATATTTTCCCTCATCCCGCTTTGGTGCCGATGCCATGTAGCAAACAATACCGCCAGCATCTTTATGATAGTAAGCAACCCAATCGTCATATTCACCTATCATTTGCTGTGTTGCGGCAGATGATATGTTCGGAAAAAGCAACCCGAACAAAACAAGTGATGATAAAATTTTATTCATACCCATTACTCACAAAAAAAGTTATTTTATGCCGATTATATTTGAAAAAAATATAAAAACTGTTAACAATAAGCCAAATAGTAAAAAAATCTGGAAGATTGAAATGATTAGAGATAATTACCTGGATATGAAAAAAATTATTCAGGATAAAAAAATCCTTAAATTATTCCGTGTCGTGGAAAATCACGGTGGTGTTTTGCGTTTTGTCGGAGGTGCCGTTCGCGACGCTTTAGCCGGCTTAAAAGGGTTTGATCTTGACCTTGCCACAGACTTGTCTCCTAGCGAATTAGTGGAAGCCTGCACCGAAAACGGAATTAAAACCGTGCCTATCGGTATAAAATTCGGAACTGTCGGCGTTATCATTAATAATCAGGTACTTGAAGTAACTTCTCTTCGTAAAGATATTAAAACCGACGGACGACATGCTGAAGTTGTTTTTACAACAGACTGGGAAGCCGATGCTTCTCGACGCGACTTAACAATCAATGCCGTTTATGCCGACGAAAAAGGCAATGTTTTTGATTATTATAACGGTATTGAAGATTTGGAAAAAGGACTTGTTCGTTTTATCGGTCTTCCGGCTCAAAGAATTAAGGAAGATTATTTGCGTATTATGCGTTTTTTTCGCTTTTATTCTATTTTCGGGAAAACGGATATTGATAAAAAAGCTTTGAAAGCTTGTATTGAAAACAGGGATGGTCTTAAAAATCTTTCCTTGGAAAGGATACGTGATGAGCTCTTCAAAATTTTACTGACCAAAAATGTCAGCAAAACCGTCAGAATTATGTTCGATAATGAAATTCTGAGTTATTTGCTTCCGGATTCAAAAAATCTGGATAAGTTGGATTTTCTTATCAATATGGTTGCAGAGGAAGGTCTTAGACCTAATCCGATAAGACGTTTGTTTATGCTTTATCTTCCGGATAAAATGTTGGCGGAGAATCTGGCTTCCCGTTTAAGACTGACAAAAAAACAAAAAGAAGAATTTGTTGATTGGGCGACAATTCACCCGCAATTATCAGAATTTATGAATGAAGAAACCCTTATGGTTTTGATTTATAAATATGGAAAAGATTTTTGCAGAGATAAGTTGTTGCTTCTTCAAGCCGCTCAAATGAATAAAATTCCGCATTTATCGGAAACTCTTAAATTTATTAATGACGCCATTGCTCCGATTTTTGCGGTCAGAGGTAAAGATATTATCAACGCCGGTGTACGAAATCATCATAATATCGGGATTAT
>CAZFRT010000062.1:0-8645 GCA_964521455.1 uncultured Azospirillum sp. | reverse complement strand
CCGCACTGAGCTGCGGTTTTGTTGTAACCCATACTCTCACAGGTAGGTGGAACGGTGCAGGTCTGAGCGATTGCGGAGGTTGAAGCGAGCAAGGAGAAAGCGAGTACCGGCAGGCTAACTCCCCAATGTAATCTAATCGTATCAGTCATAATCTTTCTCCTAAAACAGTAAAGTCATCAAACAAAGGTAAGTAAAGTTTATTGTCCGGCAGGAACGGGCAGAAGGCAGCGGAGAGCCCCGTCGCACCAGAATTTATCCATGTCCAACAAACCTGTGGCACATTCTTTGACCGGAGTTTTGCAAGAGGCAAAGAGTTTTATGTCTCCGCTCATACAAGTATCAGCTCCGATTTCTCCGCCGTTGTCATCACAAGTATAGAAGCCGGTACAAGGGTCGGCTTCCCGCTTGTACTTAAACTCTCCGCAGGAGTTGCAGGCATCCCCTAAAATATGCCACCCCTCAGCCTGAGCCTGTTGAAGGGTATAATCAAATCCGGTGCAAGGGTCGCATTTGCATTCGGTATAAGAAGCGTCATAAGAACAGGATTTTGAAGTGTCAGGTATTTTTCCGTCGTCACAAGTATTGGTGTATCCGTTCTCCTCACAGGCTTTTTCCGGGTCTTCGGTACAAGATTTGAAATAATTTCCGCTGTAAGGACAAGCCCCTTCGGGATAAGCCGGAGGTGTGCAGGAAGTAACGGTATATCCATCCTCGTTGCAAACTTGTTCAGGAGTAGAACATGTCTGAAAATAACCTTTCTTGTAAGGACATTCCCCGGAAGGTATTCCGCCATTCGGACAAGAAGTAACGGTATATCCGTCGTCTTTGCATTGCTGGACGGGGTCGAAAGTAAAACTAGTGTCGAAAGAAAGCCCGTTACATCCGCCTCTGCCGATGGAACAAACGGCGGCGAGCTTGACAATATTATCCGAATTGAAAAGGGATATAGGCTTCAGCTCGTTAGGCGTGTGTGTGGTGTATATGATGTTTACCAGAGATGACCCTGAGGAATCGAAAGTGAGTTTTTTAACCTCGATGGCAGAGGCATTGTTGCAAAACAATGCCAGAAGGGAGGTTAATAATATATACTTAGCGTTTACCATAGTATCACCTCATAGTAATTAAGAACTAAAGCCTATATACTATCCATACTAAGTCTTTTTTTTTTTTGCAACAAAAAAGTGTATGTTGCCGCGTTTTTTTTAGCAATTTCACATTTCTGTTACATTCGGGAACATTTGTCGACCACAAAAAAGCCCCTCATTTGAGGGGCTTTCGATTTAATTGTTCTGTTTAGGTAACTGATAAATAACTATCCCTTGCAGAAGAATAACACAGATAAAAAACAGGAACCATGATGTGGTAATAATCATATTAAGAGGCAGAAAAACAAGATAAACCGTCAACATGGATAAAATTCCCAGCCTCATTCTCTGACTGAAATCATATTTTTTTGAGAAGACAGCCGAAACGGCATAAGAGCACCAGGCATAGAAAACGCCCAGAAGCAAATAAACGGCAAACAGGATTAATGCTCCGAATAATCCGACCAACAAAGAAAACCAATTTAGAACGGATTGGAAGAATTTTGTATAGTCGCCTTGCGGAATTTCCAAATTGTCTTGCAGTTTTATTACTCTGATTTCACCGTTTTTAACGGTGTACAAGGATGTTTTGCTCAAATAAATTCCCGGTTTCAAGGTTGTTGTGTCCATTGTATCCTGAGTAGTGTCAATAACCAAAGGATAAGATATGGTGCCTTCTTTATTAAATTTAATCGGAATGTTTTTGATGGTTTCGGATGGTGTAACAACGATCCCGTTTTCAATTTTTATCGGCAAAATTTGGTCGGCAGTATCTTGAGCTATAGGAATGAAGCTTTTCCCGCCGTTGCGAATGACAATTGTAAAATAAATGGCCATTATTAAAGAAAGTAGCAGCAAAAAAAGCAAACCGATGCCTTTTCCGTTAAGAATATACTGATAAATTTTTTGCATAAATTCTTCCTTATTTAGTAATATTTCAAATATCTGCTTTGTTCCGGAATAGGTTGAGGAATATTTTCCCGATAAGGATAGTCGGTGGAATACTCTCGGCATTGTTGGTGCCAAATCCGGCATTTTTCTGAAGAATAGTTATCCACACAGGCTTCCTGCGTTTGTTGAGTGCAGATTGTGGAACTGTTGTAATTGTCATTATACAATTTGGGATTGTTCCAGTTTACTCTGTTGGAACTGTTGTCCGGATGATAGTCTCTGCCCATGGCATCATCCAGCCAATGAGGGTTGTACTGGGCATTTCCGTAACAGGATGATAACAAAAGCGTGCATAGAAGTAGGATATACTTGTTCATTATGTTTCTCCGGATAAATACACAATAAAATTTACTTTAATTACGGCAATTTTGCAATGTTTTTTATCTATGTAATATTTTGTAATTTTTTTTTGTTTGTTTTTCGTTTTTTTCTGTTTCACGATAAATTTATTAGTTTTTAATTTTATCAGAAATAGGAAAAGTATCATGTGTGGAATAGTAGGATATATTGGGAATAATGCAGTTGCGGATGTTTTGTTGGACGGATTGAAAAGCTTAGAATACAGAGGCTATGACTCATCCGGAATTGCCTTGAACGACAATGCCGGGTTTGATGTTTTCAAGGCCGGAGGGAAATTGAACAACCTGTTTGATGTTATCCGCAATGATGGCGGAAGAATAAAAAATCCGACTTGCGGTATCGGTCATATTCGTTGGGCGACCCACGGAAAGGCAACCATTGATAATGCTCATCCGCACTTGTCCAATGATGGAAAACTGGTTCTGGTCCATAACGGTATTATTGAGAATTATAAGGAACTGAAGGAAGAACTCCGACGGGAAGGCTTTGTGTTTCATTCCCAGACGGACACCGAAACCGCCGTTCATGTCATTGACCGTGAATATAAAAAATGCGGTTCTTTGGAAGAAGCTGTCAGACGCGGGGTGCAAAAACTCTCGGGAGCTTTTGCTTTTTGTATTATGCACAAAGACGAAGCGGATAAAATTATTGCCGTTCGCAAAAACGCTCCGCTGATTATCGGTTTGAGTGAAAATGAAAATTATATTGCCAGCGATATTCCGGCGGTTATCGGTAAAGTAAAGAAAATCATTTATCTCAATGATGGGGAGTTAGCTGTTGTAAGCCGCAATAATGTCGTAGTCAGTGATTTGTCCGGAAATATTTTGGAAAAAAAGGTGGAGAACATCGGTTTTAATCCTGAAATTATCAGCAAGCACGGTTACAAACATTTTATGCTGAAAGAAATTAACGAGCAGCCGGATATTGTTCGCAATGTTTTGTCTCGCCATATAAAAGATGTTGTGTCTCCGGTAGATGCTGATGGCGTAAATTTAAATATCGACTGGAACAAGGTTGAAAATATCTCGATTATTGCTTGCGGAACATCGCTTCATGCAGCCATGGTTGCCAAATATATTTGGGAAGATTGGCTTGGAATTCCGGTTAATGTTGAAGCCGCCAGTGAATATATTTACCGCAAAAACACCACTGGCAAAGGTTCTCTGGTTATCGGTATTTCTCAGTCCGGTGAAACTGCCGATACAATCACGGCTGTTAAACAGGCTAAAGAAAAAGGGGCTAAGATTTTAATTGTAACCAATCGGCAAGATTCAAGCATTGTCCGCTATGCCGACAGTGTTTTGCCTTTGGAAGCCGGAATAGAAATCAGTGTTGCCGCCACCAAATCTTATACCGCTCAGCTTTTGGCCTTGTATTGGGTTGGACTGTATGCCTCCGAACAAAGAAATTCATTGTCGGCTGAACAGTCGGCTGAATTAAAACAAAGCCTGTTGGAACTTCCTGCAAAAATGGAAGAAGTGCTGAGTAATGCTGAAAATGTCAAGCAGGTTGCCGAGCAACTGAACAAATACAAACATCTGATTTATATTGCCCGAGGAGCCAATCAGGCATCTGCTCTGGAAGGAGCTTTGAAGCTGAAAGAAATCAGCTACATTAACGCCAACGGCTATGCCGCCGGAGAGCTGAAACATGGTCCGATAGCCCTTTTGGATGAATATATGCCGGTTGTTGCCGTATTGGCTCCGGGAATTACCTATGCCAAAATGCTTTCCAACTGTGAAGAGGTAAAAGCTCGCAATGCAAAATTAATTGGCGTAACCGCAGTCAGAGATAAAGCTGTAGAAGGCTTGTTCGACTATCTTTTGCCGGTTCCGGAGACTGAGGAACATCTTTCTCCGTTGCTCTTGAATATTCCGCTTCAGCTTCTGGCTTATTATATGGCGGACAGCTTGGGGCGTGAAGTCGATCAGCCTCGAAATTTAGCCAAGTCCGTAACGGTTGAATAAAGAAAAAGCCCTCTTCGGAGGGCTTTGCATTTTAACAAAAAAAACCGCGGGCGGAACGATGTCGGCCGGCGGTTCTTTGTAATAGTATCGTGACGGTTATATTTTACAGTGCATCGGGAGTAAGAAACTTACCTTCATAAAGCTTTTTCATTTCTTCCATCTTGAGAGAAACTTCTTTTTCAGGGGAGGAAAAAATGTAAGTGTCGTTTTCTTCTCTCATCGACGCCTTCAGGAGTGTAACTGTTTGACCAAAAGCATTTTTGGAAAAAGCAATCTTGTCCTTTTGGATGTCGATAAAAACACCGGCAAAACTGTCTATTCTTAGAACAGGTGAATAGTATACGGTATCATCTACCTCAACTTTTAACAACCCCCATTCTAAAAAGCCCTCTCTGATACCAAAACGGGTAGCAAAGAAGGATAAGCTCATAAATTTGGCCTGTTGGGCCGAGATTTCTTTAAATTTATCCATAATCTTTATTTATATCGTTATACTAATATCACAAATAAAATGATAATGCAAGAGAAAGTTTTTGTAAATTTTGTCAATTTTTTGTTTTAAAAATATTAAGATTTAAGGCATAATATAAGTCAAATAAACATTTAAAACAGGATTCATTCAATGCCATTATTTGACGAGCTGGAAATCTTTTACGAACTAAAGCACAACATGCAGTTTTTGGACAGTCTAAACGGGATTGACTTAGACAAAAAAGAAGGTGCTTATGAAGATGCTTTGGAAAATTTTCTGGATGTGTATCTTTTGTATAGCCAAAAAAATAAAACCGGAATGGATTGGATTGTCGGAAAATTAAAAGAACAGTTGGGCTCTTCTTTAAAATTTAAGACAGATTCAGAAAAAGAGGTATCCTCTCAGGTTGTTTCTCTGCAAAAGTTATTATCCTCTCCGGAGCTTTCCTCTTTGCAGAGTGAAAAACTGGCTAAAGAAATGGAAACTTACTTACAATCCGTGACTTTGGAATGTCAACTGGATGAGAAACTGGAGCAGCTTTCTGATTCACAACAGGTATCTTTGACGGGTTTGGAAAAGCTGATAAAGGAGGCGGAGAAACATGCTTCTAAAGAAAAAAAAGAAGCCTCCCAGCAAAAAAGTGAAAAAAACAAATATGAAAAACTTAAAAATGTCGTCGTAGAATCTTTACGTGCCCGTTTGGAGAAAAAGTCGGATAAGACGGAAGATGAGCAGTATATGCTGTCTCATCTTAACGAAATTATTCAAGCGGAAATGGTTGAAAAAAAAGGATATAAATATCTCCGAACCGTGTTTCCGGGGGATAGAGTTTTTGATTTAAGATTTTGGAACTATAAAGGTAAAAACGGATATGTTTTTTCCAGTGACGGGGCTAAAGACAAAAGTAAGGTAACGGAGATATACGAGCTTACGGAAGCCGGAGAAACTTTAGCATTTCAGAGTACACCCGCTCCGGAAAAAAAGAAAAAAACTTTAACGGTTAAGGATAAGGATTTCAGAAAACGTCTTTCCATTCCGCAACTGAATGAAAAACAAGAAAAAGAATTTGCCTCGGAATTGAGTGCTTATAATGTTTATATTTCTTCCGGCCAGCAAGACAAAGCACAACAGCTTTTGAATTTATTGACAGAGAAATATAATGCACTGTCTCGAAAAGAAAAAAAGCAGTTGTATCAGGAACAAAAGCTTAATCTTCAAAAAATAAGAGGACAGAAAATAAAAGCTATTGAAAAATCTCTGATTGCGAATATTCAAGCTTTTCCGGATGCTGAACTTCTTAATGTTTTTGCTCCGGGAAGAGGAAATAATAAGGACGAAAAAGACCGCCGCCAAAAATTTAATCAAATGTTGCAAATATTCTCTTCTGGAAAAAAATCACAAGTTGATATAAACCGGCGATACTTGGTTAATTTAATGAAAGAGGATGTAAATCTGTGGAGCAATGTTTCGGAAAACTACTATAAAAATATAAAGAGACAAGCCGAAGACAACTACTATAAAACGATGACCGAAGATCTTTTTTCCGGAAAGAAAAATGTTAATGAGGTTATTAATGCCAATAAGGTATCTCTTTCTCCGGAAGTTACAAGATTAATCCTAATAAGAAGTATTGAATTGCACGCTTTGGCTAAAGATACCGTTGTTCAGAAAGATAAAATGAATGAGTTACTGAAGGAGCTCGGACATCATATCCGATTGGAAGAATTTACGGTTACAAAAAGTAATCAGCTGAAATCAAAATCTTTAACAGCTATCCTGAGGTGTTTGGCCGACGGAAGAAAGTTGGATTTAGGTTCGGAACAGTCCGGATTGGATGTCCGTGATCAAAAATACATCCGGGAAAATTATGCTAAACTGAAGGAAGTGTTTAGTCAGGAACCAAATTTTCAAACACTTATCGGAGATGTTATAGAGAAGAAGGACAGCGGTATTCCTCTGTCTTTGACGCCATATCAAAAACGCTACAAAACTTTAGGGTTGCTTGCCGCTCTTGAAATGAGCAAGAAAAATGAAGCGGTCGAAAATGAAGTGTTCTCTCAGGTTACGGGAACCCCGAACAATACAATGTTAAATATTACCAAACAAAAAGCAGGCTGGAATATTGATGACTATTTGTTTGCGAATTATACATTATTGTTTTTTGACAAGGAAGTTGATTTGTCAAATAAAGCTGAGGTACAAAAACTAAAAAATGTGTACAAATGGCAGGAATTTAAAAACAAAAATAAAAAAGCGTCTGAACAATTGGCTGACGAATTTAGTACCAAGGCGGATAATCCAACAAAATTACTGGCGGGGCTTTTAGTTGAGGGAAAAATGGCGGGAGCGACGGTTCACCACAACAAACCGTTAAAATATGCCATCAGTTCAGAAAATCCGAATGAATACAATCATAAAGATAATTTGGCAATAACCATGCAATGGAATGCTTGGGAAGACGATAATCACCAGATGGAACATTTTACAACCTTGGAAGGCATAGAGGCCGGAAATCCATATCTTGTAAAAACGGAAAAAGGTTATGTTCGCCGTGCACAGTGTGATTTGCATGAAGGAGATGTTATCTGTTATGAAAAACCGCAAGTTAAAGTCGGCGGAAGATTTCAGGATTTTATTCCGGATAAAACACTTTTCCTCAGTTCTACAGGATTGATTATAACATCTCCTGAAGTTCCGGATGTTTCTTTATCCCTTAATCGACAAGTCAAATTTTCAAAGGATAACTGCTGTGAACTATAAAGATAACGGTCTGATAACCTTAAGCAACCAACTGGCTGAATGTAAAATTTCTCTTTGGGGCGGTAATATTTTATCTTATCGTCCAAAGACGCAAAAACATGATGTTTTTTGGCTCGGAGATTTAAATAAGTTTGATAATGTTCAGGCAATTCGGGGTGGAATTCCGGTTTGTTGGCCCAGATTTGCCAAAGAAGAATTAAACGGCAACCTTCCTCGACATGGTTTTGCCAGGTTATCCGATTGGACATTAAAAAATGTTCAGATTGATGAAACAAAAATGGAAACGGAACTGTCTCTGTTTCCGGATACAAAATTTAATGTTAATGTTGTTGCTAAGTTATTTATTAAAATAACGGATAAGCTTGAATGCTGTTTGGAAACGATAAATAACGGAGATGAGGAATTTAAATTCAGCGAAGCTCTCCATGCATATTTTAATGTCGGTTCCAGAGATAATGCTGAAATAAAAGGACTTTCAGGACATCAGTATCGAAATGCTTTAGATGGCAAAATTTATACATTGGAAAATGATTTGATAATTCAAAACGAGTTTGATGCCGCATTTATAAATCATACAAAACCGGTGGAGATTGTCGATAAGGTGTTTAATCGTGTTATATCTTTGGAAAAAAACGGTTCAAATACGACAGTTGTCTGGAACCCGAATAAAGATTTGGCGGAAATGAGCCCGGGACAATACAAAAACTTCATTTGTGTAGAACCGGCTAATCAGGGAAATTCGTTTGTAACACTCCACCCCGGAGAAAAACATAAAATCTCCATGTCCGTACAGGTAAGAGATTTAAAGTAATCAAAACAAACTAAAACCAAATAAAATATATTGCAAAAGCAATTGTTGTCATTGGAAACGACGTGCAGTTTCCGAGCAAAATGAAAGGTATTGATGGAAACGCTGTGCAGTTTCCGAGCAAAAATCAAATAGTCAACACAATATTTTTGACGTGCTGACCTTAATGATGATAGATTTTTCGGGTTTTGTGAAACAAATGGAGTGAGCTTGCAAATCTTGAGCTAAAATTTTGATTGTTT
>CAZFRT010000061.1:0-8992 GCA_964521455.1 uncultured Azospirillum sp. | reverse complement strand
GGTGTATTGAAAGTAGGAGACGAAATCGAAATCGTAGGTATCAAACCGACCCAGAAAACCACATGTACAGGTATTGAAATGTTCCGTAAATTGTTGGATAGCGGTGAAGCCGGAGATAACATCGGTGTATTGCTCCGCGGAACAAAGAGAGAAGAAGTAGAACGCGGACAAGTATTGGCAGCTCCAGGCTCCATCACACCGCACACAGACTTCACATGTGAATGCTACATTTTGACCAAAGAAGAAGGCGGTCGTCATACTCCGTTCTTCAGCAACTATCGTCCTCAGTTCTATTTCAGAACAACAGACGTAACCGGAGCAATTGAATTGCCGGAAGGAACAGAGATGGTAATGCCGGGCGATAACATTCGCATGACAGCCAAATTGATCCACCCGATTGCTATGAACGAAGGTTTGCGTTTTGCTATTCGTGAAGGTGGTAGAACTGTTGGTGCCGGTGTTGTATCTAAAATCTTGAAATAATGCAAAAGGGGATTCAAGCTAGGAAATTTTTCGCTTATGTAGCTATTTGTACATGTCGCTTAAAATTTCCGTCGCAGCAATCCCCTTTATCGTTATTTCGCTAAGTGTAATTTATTTATACTTTAGAAAAGCAAAAAAAATCCCCTTTCGTGAGAGAGGGGATTTTTTGTGTGGTTAGCTGTACATGTCGTTTAAAATTAGCAATCTCTTTATTGTTATTTATCTATTACAAGGCTAATTTACGGAGGATTTTTCTATTTGAAATGTAGAGGAGGATTATGCCGATTAAAAGTCATTGACTCTTTTTAAACGAGTGTTAAACTGGCATTGTTTTTGAGTTAAGGAAGTGTTTTGATGTTTAATCATTGCTCATATTTCAGAAATTCAAAGCGTTTTTCAAACGCTGTAATTCACAGACCTCTCCAGCATACGCAGAGAGGTCTTTTTTTGTGCAAAAGAAGGAGGATATATGCAGTCTAAAAAGAAAATTGCCAGAATTTATTCCGAGGCAAAAATCTTTTTAACAATTTACGGAACTTATTACAGTTATGATTTTGACGGGGATAAGGTGATCTGCCAAAAATTGACACGGGGGCAGCAAGAACTGTTGTCCAGAATTTACGGTACATCTGAGGAAAATGTTGATTTAACCAAGTGGGAGCCGGTTGCTTCCGGAAGTTCATCTCTGGCGGACAGAGGTTTAAGCCGATGCACCGCGGAAAGAGTGAGCGTTTATTAGAATTTTCTTGACAGTAAAAGTATCGGCTGTTAAAAATTAAATTGTTCCGGTCGCCTGAAGGGCTTATAGGCGAGGAACGAATGTAAACTGAGCCAGTTTGAAATAATATCTGATAATCTTTATAAGATTGATTTTAGACGAGGCTCCTATAATTTTAAGGAGTTTTTTTATGTCCTATAAATACAAACACGGTTTGGCGATTATGAGAGCACAACCGTTTCATGTCGGTCACAAAAAAATGGTTGATCTTATGCTTGAAAATTGTGAGCAGGTAACCATTATTTTAGGTTCTATACAAGAACAAGGTACGGAAAGAAATCCGCTTAATTATACCACTCGTAAAAAAATGCTTCAAAATGTGTATCGTTCTTCTCCCGAGTATCCGAGATTAAAAATTATCGGGTTGTTTGATATTAATAATCCGGCGGAATGGGCAGAGTATGTTTTGGACTTTATGAATGAGAGTTTTCCGCAGCTTGAGCGGCCGGATGTGTATTATGCCGGCAGCAGTTATGATGCTCATTGGTTTAAATCCGCTTTTGAAAATATTGAGATTGTTGATCGGACAAGTCAGGATTTTCCGTTTGTAACCGGTTCCATGGTCAGGGATATGATAAAATTCGGTGATAAGCGTTGGAAGAATTTTATTCATCCGGAAAATCACGGTTTGATAGAAGAGCATTTTTATAAGAAGAAAGCAATTATCTAAGTTTTGAAAAAAACGTCTGGGTCTTCTGAAGGGCTTATAGGAGACAGGCGGTACATAACCCAAATAAGCCGAAAGGGAATTGAATATGAAAAAAAGAGTATTTGTACTCGTTGATTTTCAAAATGACTTTGTCCAACCGGACGGAGCTTTAACAATTAATAATCCTGATTTAATCAATCGTGTTCAGAAATTTTCAGACAATCTGCAAAAAGGGATGTTTGAAGAAATTATTCTGACCGCGGATAATCATTTTTCTGAAACGTATCCACTTACTCCGGAGGCTCAGAGCTATCCGTCGCATTGTATTCATGGAACGGAAGGCTGGAAGCTTGCCGTTAATTTGAAACGCAATATTCCGGTCAATGTTTTGTATAAAAGCAGTACAGATATGTGGAATGAAACTCCGAATTATTCCATGTTGCAAGAGGATTGGCAAGACAGAGAAGTCTACTTGGCCGGAGTTTTGACGGATGTTTGCGTAAAAGAGGCTATGGATGGTTTTTTAAAACGAGGAGCTTCGGTTACGCTGTTTAATGATTTGACGAGAGGTCTTTCCATGCAGACAGAAGAGCTTTTACAGCAACCCGAATACAGGGAAGTTGTGAAATGCGGGCAGTTGCGTCAAATTAATTCGCCTCAGTTTTTTCGTCGGATGCTTTTAGAAAAGAAGCAGTTTCATAATCGTGTAATTTCAAATCGGGAGTTTTAGAGATGACAAATCAAATTTTAAACAGCGGCACGCCTTTTTTCTGTGATTTTTATCATTTAACCATGGCTCAGGCTTGGTTTAAAGATAATAAGCATAATCAAATTAAAACTTCGGAAGCGTTTTTTCGAAAAAATCCTTTTAACGGAGGTTATCTTATTGCAGCCGGATTAGGTGAATTTTTAGAGTGGGCTGAAAATTGGAAAGTCGGCAAAGAAGATATTGATTATCTGTCCAAGCAAAAAGACGCTTATGGGAATGCAATGTTTAACAGAGATTTTTTGAAGTTTTTGGAAGGACAGAAGCTGCAAGTTTCTATAAGTGCTGTTCCTGAAGGTGAAATTGTTTTTCCTGATGAACCGGTTTTCAGTGTTACGGGACCGTGTTGGCAGGTTGATATGGTTGAAGCGGCATTCTTGAATATTTTTAACTCTCAAAGTCTGATTGCCACTAAAGCATCTCGGATTGTTCAGGCTGCAAGTGCCGACGGAGTACAGCGTCCGGTTTTGGAATTCGGTTTGCGGCGAGCTCAGGAACTGGGAGCATTTACGCCGACCAGAGCGGCGTATATCGGCGGTTGTGCAGGAACATCCAATGTTGTGGCTGCCAGACATTACAACATTCCGGCAAAGGGAACCATGGCTCATTCCTTCATTATGTCTTATGAGGATGAACTCTCTGCTTTCAAAGCTTATATGCAGGCATCTCCGGGGAATACCACTTTGCTGGTTGATACTTATGATACAAGAGAAGGGCTGAAAAATGCCGTTCGGGCCAGCAGAGAAACGGGTATTCCGTTGCAAGGCGTTCGGATTGATTCCGGAAATTTGGCTTTTTGGTGTAAGGAGGCTCGAAGGATTTTTGAAGAAGCGGGAATGCCTCAGGTTAAATTGGTTGCTTCCAATGATTTGGATGAACATCTGATTGAAAATTTGATTATGGTGCAAGGAGCTAAGTATGATGTTTGGGCGGTGGGAACCAAATTGGTAACGGCTTATGATACGCCGGCTTTGGGAGGTGTTTTCAAAACTAAAGAGTATATGGGTGTTCCAAAAATGAAAATTGCCGAGGGAAAAAACACTATTCCGGGAGCGACAAATGTTATCCGCATGATTAAAGACGGAAAATACAACGGGGATGTTATTGTTCCCCAAAATCATCATTTTTTCAGTGGAGGACGTTTGCAGAATAAAATCAATTCCTTTAAACTGCATACAACAGGGTGTCTGAGTTTTGAAAAAGGAAGTGAAGCTTATGAACTCTTGAAACCTGTTGTTGTCAACGGACAAGTTATTGCTCCGGATATTTATTATAGTTTACAGGATATACAAAAACGGATGAAAGCTAATCTGAATTGTTTGGATGGGGTGTATAAGTGTTTGAATAATCCGTATTTATACGGGGTTTGTCTGGAGCAGAGTATTAAAACGATGCAGAATATGATTATTTTTAATGCTCAAAGCCAGCTGGCTGTTTAGGAGAATAAGATATGGAAAAAACATGGAATGATTTGAAAAATAAACTTTGTGATTATTGTCATAAAAACGGATTTAATGAGGTTTTGCTCGGCTTGTCCGGAGGTCTGGATTCCGCGATGGTCAGCGTGTTGGCTGCAGATGCTTTAGGTAAAGAAAATGTGCATACCCTGATGATGAGGACAGATTACACTTCGGAACAAAGTTTAAGAATAGCAAGAAAAATAGCAGAGCTTAACGGTTTCGACTATCGGGAGATTGATATTCAGCCTGTTGTTGACAATCAAAAAAAGTTTTTGGCAGAGGTTATGGGGGCTGAGCCGAAAAATGTTGTGCTGGAAAATTTACAGGCGAGGGAGAGGGGAAAACTATTAATGGCTTTCTCCAATCAGTTCGGATATTTGGTTTTGGCCTGTGGAAACAAGTCTGAAGCAGCTATGGGGTATTGCACGTTGTACGGCGATACTTGTGGTGGTGTTTCTCCGATAGGAAATGTTTATAAGTCGGATTTGTTTGAGCTGGCTAAGTGGCGGAATAAGCAGAATTTTGTTCTTCCGGAAGAAGTTATTAGTCGAGCTCCGAGTGCAGAGCTGAGTCCGGGGCAGAAGGATGAGGACAGTTTGCCTCCGTATCAGGTTTTGGATGCGGTTTTGAAGCTGTATACTGATGAAAATATGGCGGAAAAAGATATTGTTACCTCCGGCTTTGATGAAAAAACGGTCAGATGGATTATTTCGCGGTTTCATGTGATGGCGTTTAAACGAGAACAGATGGCGAAAGCTCTTTAAAATTTGATGTTTTTAAGTCCGAGTTTGGTGAAAATTAGACTCGGATTTAAAAATTTTGTCAACCAGACTCAAACAGAGTCTGAGTCGGAGATTCCGACGATAAAAAAGTTCAAAAATATGCATTTTTTTACTTGCATATTAGACTCAATTATGTTACAAGGTGCTCACGATAACCGCGGAAAGGGAGGAATCTACTCCGTAGTTAGGATATAAAACATAACGCAGGCCCTAAAAAATAAAGGTTTGCTGAGTTTAACTTTTAGATGGCAGGATTTTGGCATCATCTAAAATTTTTGTTGTCTAGTTATAGGAAAAGTATTTAGAAAATGATGGATACACAAAATATAAGAATTCGCCTTAAGGCTTTTGACCACCGTTTGCTCGATTTGTCTACCAAAGAAATCGTTCACACAGCCAAAAGAACCGGGGCTAATGTAAGAGGTCCGATTCCTCTTCCAACCAGAATTGAGAAGTTCACAGTGAACAAATCTCCGCACGTTGATAAAAAATCTCGTGAACAGTTTGAGATCCGCACTCACAAGAGACTTCTTGATATCGTAGATCCTACACCGCAAACTGTTGACGCTTTGATGAAGCTTGATCTTGCTGCCGGTGTAAATGTAGAAATTAAATTATAATAATATTAATGTTGGCTTTTGAAAGATAAGGTCAACCAATTAAGAAAAGGAAAAAATAATAATGCGTACGGGTCTAATCGCAAAAAAGCTTGGAATGTCTCGCATTTTTGAAGCCGATGGAACTCATGTTCCTGTTACGGTTCTGAGTGTAGATGGGCTTAAAGTTGTTGACGTTAAAACTCAGGAAAGAGACGGATACACAGCTGTTCAGCTCGGTACCGGTGCCGCTAAGGCTTCCAGAGTATCTAAACCGCTGAAGGGACATTTTGCCAAAGCTAACGTAGAACCAAAACAAAAGTTGGGTGAATTCAGAGTTTCTGAAGATTGCCTGCTTTCCGTTGGTGATGAATTATCTGTAGAACATTTTGTACCAGGTCAGTATGTAGACGTTTGCTCTACTTCTATCGGTAAAGGTTTTGCCGGTGTTATGAAGCGTCACAACTTTGCCGGTTTGGAAGCATCTCACGGTGTGTCTATTTCTCACCGTTCTCATGGTTCTACAGGACAAAGACAGGATCCTGGTAAGGTATTCAAGGGCAAGAAAATGGCCGGACATATGGGTGATGAACGCACAACCGTTCAAAACCTCAAAGTTGTTGCCATCGACAGTGCTAAAGGTTTGATTATGGTTAAAGGTGGTGTTCCGGGCTCTGAAAATGCTTGGGTTCGTATTACCGATGCCGTTAAAAAAGTAAGCACAGTTGCTTTGCCTACTCCGGCAGGATTGAAAAAAGTTGATGAACCTGTTGCAGTTAAAGCTGAAACTTCAGCTGATAATGCATAACGATAAAGGATTGAAATTATGAAACAGGACATCTTAAGTTTAGATAATAAGAATGTTGGCACAATCGAGCTTAACGAATCTATTTTCGGTTTGGAAGTTCGTGCCGATATCTTGCACCGCGTTGTCAGATGGCAGCTTGCCAGATTACAATCTGGTAACCACAAAACCAAAGGCCGTTCCGAGGTTGCTTTGACTCCTGCCAAACCTTTCAAACAAAAGGGTTCCGGTAATGCTCGTCAGGGTTCCCGCAAAGGTACTCAGTTTAGAAAAGGCGGTATCGTATTTGGTCCGGTTGTTCGTGATCATTCTCATGAATTGACCAAAAAATTCAGAAAACTCGGACTGAAGACAGCTCTTTCTGCAAAAGCGAAAGAGGGAAGCTTGGTTATCATTGACGAAGCAAAATTGTCAGCTCCTAAAACTAAAGACTTGAAAAACAAGTTGGCAGCTTGCGGGTTGAATAATTGCTTGGTTATTGACGGTAACGAAGTTGATATGAACTTTGCATTGGCTACAAGAAACATTGCAGGTGTTGATGTATTGCCTACAATCGGTGCCAATGTATATGACATCTTAAGAAAAGACAAATTAGTGTTGACTAAAGATGCAGTTAGTTGCTTGGAGGATAGATTGAAATGAAAAAATCAGATAAGACAAACAATGTAACCGCACAAATGTACGATACACTGATTCGCCCGGTTATCACCGAAAAATCTATGGTTTCTTCTGAAGCCGGAAAAGTTACTTTTTTGGTTCCTTTATCCGCTTCAAAAGAGGACGTTAAATCTGCCGTTGAGACAATCTTTAACGTTAAGGTAAATAAGGTGAATACTATTCGTCAGTTCGGCAAGGAAAAACGCTTTAAAGGTTTTATCGGACAACGTTCCGATTACAAAAAAGCAGTTATTACACTTGCTGATGGTCAAAATATTGATGTTACAACAGGAATTTAAGACATGGCTTTGAAAAATTATAAGCCCACATCCCCTGGTCTCCGCCAACTCGTTATCGTTGATAGAAGCGAGTTGTACAAAGGAGCTCCGGAGAAGTCTCTGACAATTGGACTTACTAAGTCCGGTGGGCGTGACAACTTTGGACACGTAACAAGCCGTAGAATCGGTGGTGGTCACAAACGTAAATTACGTATTATCGACTTCAAACGTAATAAGTTTGATGTTGAGGCAACTGTTGAGAGAATCGAATATGATCCTAACCGTTCATCTTTCATTGCTTTAATCAGCTATACAGATGGCGAAAAGGCTTATATTTTGGCTCCTCAAAGATTAAAAGCCGGTGATAAAGTTATTTCTGCTTCCAAAGCAGATATTAAACCGGGTAATGCTATGCCTTTGAAGAATATGCCGGTTGGTACCATTATTCACAACATTGAGCTGAAAGCCGGAAAAGGCGGACAATTGGTTCGTTCTGCCGGATGCTATGCTCAGGTTGTTGGTAAAGATGCCGGATATGCTCAATTGAAATTAAGCTCCGGCGAGCTCAGAATCGTTCGTGAAGAGTGCTTGGCAACTGTTGGTGCCGTTTCTAACCCGGATAACCAAAACAAATCTTTGGGTAAAGCCGGTCGTACTCGTTGGTTGGGTATCAGACCTCAATCTCGCGGTGTTGCCATGAACCCTGTCGATCACCCGCATGGTGGTGGTGAAGGTCGTACATCAGGCGGTCGTCATCCGGTATCTGCTTGGGGTAAACCGACTAAGGGTGCTAAAACTCGTTCTAACAAGAAGACGGATCGTTTCATTATGAGATCTCGTCATGATAACAAGAAGAAATAGGGAGAAACGCTATGACACGTTCCGTATGGAAAGGACCTTTTGTTGATGGCTATCTTCTAAAGAAAGCTGATAAAGCAAGAACAGCCGGTCGTAACGAAGTGATCAAAATCTGGTCTCGTCGTTCTACAATGTTGCCACAGTTTGTTGGCTTGACTTTCGGCGTTCACAATGGTCATAAATTTATCCCTGTTTTGGTTACAGAGGACATGGTTGGCCATAAATTCGGTGAGTTTGCTCCGACCCGTACATTCTACGGTCATGCAGCAGACAAAAAGGCTAAGAGAGGTTAATTATGAGTAAATCTAAAGATGCAAGAAGATTAGACGCAAATCAAGCTATGGCTTACTGCAGTTCTATTCGCACCAGCCCTCGTAAACTGAACTTGGTCGCACAGTCCATCCGCGGTCTGAATGCAGAAAAAGCCGTTGCCGAACTCAGCTTCTCTAAGAAGAGAATCGCAAAGGTTGCATTGAATGTATTGCAGTCAGCTATTGCTAATGCTGAAAACAATCATCAGTTGAACATTGACAAGTTATTCGTTAGTGAAGCATTTGTCGGTAAAGGTTTGGTAATGAAACGTATGCACGCACGTGGTCGTGGTAGAGGGGCTCGTGTTTTGAAGCCTTTCTCCAATCTGACCATTGTTGTAACAGAGCGTGGGGAGTAAGTTAATGGGACAAAAAGTAAATCCTACAGGTCTTCGTTTGGGTGTAAACCGCACTTGGGACTCTCGTTGGTATGCAGATGACAAGTTCACTGACTACCTCCACGAAGACTTGAAAATTAAAGAATTCTTGAAAGAGAAATTGGCTCAGGCCGGTGTCAGCAGAATCGTTATTGAACGTCCTGCTAAAAAAGCCAGAGTTACAATTCACTC
>CAZFRT010000060.1:0-9004 GCA_964521455.1 uncultured Azospirillum sp. | reverse complement strand
ACACCGCCTCATAAATTTCATCACTTTGGCTGACCGCTCCGAAAGTTTCCCGATAAGCGGTGCGGAAATTCTTAATCGTATTATTATCCAAAGAGACCTCGCCCATAACCTGAAACGTATATTTTTCCAAATTACCGGTTGTTCTTTGCGACAAAGCATCAAAGGTGCGGATTTTTTCCACTTCGTCATCAAACAAATCTATTCGCAACGGTTCAGATGTTCCGACAGGGAAAATATCCAAAATATCTCCGCGGACGGCATATTCTCCGGTTTCCATTACCTGTTCCACCCGATTATATCCGTTAACGGAAGCATAGTGGATAAATTCATTGAAATTGAGTTTTCCGCCGATTTTAATTTCTCTCATGGAATTAAGAAATATTTTTTTAGGAGGAAGTTTCTGGATGACTGCCCCGATACTGGCGATAATGATTCTCGGCTGTTTTGTTTGCGGATTGGTTGCCAGTTCCGCTAAAGTATTTACTCTCTCCGCCACAAGATTGGCATTAGGCGAAACTCGGTCATAAGGAACCGTATCCCATGCCGGAAACTTCAAAACTTTTATATTCGGGACAATTGTTCCCAAGAGATTGGCTGTTTGCTCCAGAGCTATTCCGTCGCTGACAATATACAAAATATCTTGTTTTGAGGAGACAATAAGCGAACGAAGCAGAAAAGCGTCATACCCTTCAACAACTGATGAAATCGTATAATTTTTTAATTTTTCAATATTATCCAACATCTTTTTTCCCGTTTGTTTATAGACAATATCCTTGTTCTTGTAAATACCAAAAACCTCTTTTGTTTTGCAAAATCCTGAAGTATAGTTATCTTAGTTTCATAAAAGTTTCAGAGAGTGAATATGCGACCACAACTTTTGTTTCCTTTATTTGCAAATATCAACACCTTGAACGGGGTCGGTGTCAAAAGTGAAAAACTCTTGAGCAATCTGTGCGGTGATAAAATCATCGACCTGATTTGGCACTTACCTTCCGGACTGGTTGACCGATCATATTCTCCAAAGCTCATCTCCGCCAAAACGGGAAGCATCTGCACCGTTAAAGTCCGAGTTCTGGAACATATTCCTCCGCAAACAAAAAAGCAACCTTATCGCGTGGTTTGTACCGACGGAACCGATCAAGTTACTATCAGCTTTTTCAAAGTTTACGCTGACTCCATTGCTAAAAATCTTCCCCTCGGAGCAGAAAGAATTGTCAGCGGAAAATTAGAAAGCTTTAACGGGACTTTACAAATTTCTCATCCTGATTACATCGTTCGTCCCGAAGAGATGGAAAAAATTCCGAGTAAAGAAGCCGTCTATCCTCTGACTGCCGGCGTTACCAACAAAATGCTCAACAAGACCATCTTTCAGGCTCTCACAAGGTTGCCACAACTTCCCGAGTGGCTGGACAGCGGTTTTCTGCAACAACAGCAATGGGAAAAATTTAATCTGGCAATTCTTCGGGCTCATCATCCGCAGACTATTGCAGACTTGGAACCGAACAATAAAGCCAGAACACGTTTGGCCTATGATGAACTTTTAGCCAACCAACTGGCTCTCTCCATTGTTCGTGAAAGAGTGAAAAAACAATCTGGAAGAGAAATTAAGGGAAACGGCTTGCTTCGCAAAAAAATTTTGGACACTCTGCCTTTTAAATTAACACAGGCTCAAGAAAAAGTTCTTCAAGAAATCTATGCCGACCAAGCACAACCTTTTCGCATGCTCAGACTCTTACAAGGCGATGTCGGAAGCGGAAAGACCATCGTTGCTCTGATGACGATGCTCAATGCCGTTGAGTGCGGTGTTCAAACCGCTATTATGGCTCCGACGGAAATTCTGGCAAAACAACATTTGGAAACCATTCAACCTTTGTGTGAGAAAATCGGAATCAGAGCCGAGCTCTTGACCGGAAGAATCAAAGGCAAAACCCGGCAAAAAATCCTTGAGGATTTGGCAAACGGAGAAATTGACATTCTTATCGGCACCCACGCCTTATTTGTGGAAGATGTTACTTTCAAAGATTTAGGCTGTGTGGTTATTGACGAACAGCACCGTTTCGGAGTTCATCAACGTTTAAGTCTTTCCGCCAAGGGAAATAAAGCTGATGTTCTTATCATGACCGCCACACCCATCCCAAGAACCTTAGTCCTAACCGCTTACGGTGATATGGAGTATTCCAAAATCGATCAGGTGCCGGAAGGCAGAAAACCGGTGGATACCCGTGTTATGCCGATTACGAAAATGAATGACGTTATCAGCGGATTACAAAGAAAACTTTCCGAAGGAGCCCGTGCTTATTGGGTTTGTCCGTTGGTTGAGGAATCTGAAAAAATAGACTTGGCCGCCGCCGAAGAACATTTTGAAACCCTGAAAAAAATCTTTGGCAAAGATGTCGGTTTGGTTCACGGCAAAATGAAGGAAAAAGACAAAGATGTCGTTATGGAACAATTCAAAAAAGGCGAGATAAAAATTCTTGTTGCCACAACCGTCATTGAGGTCGGTGTTAATGTTCCGGAAGCAACGGTTATGGTTATTGAACACGCCGAACGCTTCGGCTTGGCACAGTTGCACCAACTCAGAGGTCGAATTAAACGAGGTTTTCAGGCTTCCAACTGTATGCTTTTATATGCTTATCCACTCAGTGAGACTTCCCGCTCCCGCCTTAATACCATGAAAGAGACGGAAGACGGATTTGAAATTGCAGAAAAAGACCTTGAACTCCGCGGCGGAGGAGAAATTCTCGGCACCAGACAATCCGGTTTTTGCGAATTTCGTTTTGCGGATATGACTGTTCACAAAAACTTGTTGCTGACGGCCAATCGGGATGCACAGATGATTTTAGCGACAGACCCGAATTTGGAAACCCCTAGAGGGCAAGCGTTGCGGGTTTTGCTTTATTTATTCAATAAAGACGAAACCATTCAGACTTATCGAAGTTAAAAAAAAGAGGCTACCTTATTGAGGTACCCTCTTTTTTAACTTTCTAAAAAGGAAACGCGACATCAGAAAAACTCGGGATTGTCCGGAAGAGCCAGCTTCACATCGCTGAACACAACATTGTGCTCAACTTTTACGCTGTTCCCTTCTATGAAGATAATGTCTTCCAGACCTTTGTTTGTGCCGGACATTTTTGCACCCGCCAACCAGATATTCCGGTTGTTATAGATGCAGGCTATCGGGCGACGGTAGAAGTTGGAAGGACCATATCTTCGCATGTACTCCATCCTATACTCGGACCAGAGCTCGGCGACATCCTCTTCCTGAAGCTTTTGATTTTTGTGGAGAACTTCCGCATAAATTTCTCCGTCTTTTTCGAGAACGCGGATAATCTTGTTGACATCCTCATACTCTTCTCCGACTACGCATTTGTCGGCATGAAAATCTCCGCAATAGGTATATGCCCTGCCGGAAATCTGCTCATAGAAGATATGGTCAACAATATCCCCTTCTTTGATGGGAAATACCCAGACCAGACGGATTGCTTTTCTGCAGGGCGGACAGTAGTTCATCAAAGTTCCCTTTAGCTCCCTGTCAAACAGTTGTTCCGTGTCGGGGAAAATATCTTGCAATATTCCCTTTACAGTTTCTGAAAAATAATTATTCACATTCATGTTTCTTGTATTTAGAAGTTTAACATATTCTTAACGATAATCCTTAATTAAAGTTCTTTCACGTTAATACAAAATTAGACAAAAGTCAATATCAAATAAAAAAAATTCCCGACTCTCTTCATATTTTAAAATTTGCATATAAATATTCTCGGTATTTCAACCAGCAACAAGGGATTTAATCATGAAAGCCCGTAACTCTTTTATTTTTTCCTCTGTTTTATTTTGCGGATTATTATCTGCGGAAGTTCCAACCGTTTATGCTGCCGAAGCGTATGATTCACTTCTTCCCAAAAGTTCACAACAACGTTCCGAAGCCGGAAAAATTCGCCGAAACCATAATTTTACGGATTTTGGACAAGAATATACAGACTTCAAAAACATGCTGAACAAAAAATATGGTTTTGACTATTCGATTGATGTCTCCTATATGGGACAACGTGCCGCTCCGAGCGGAAAAAAATCATCCTATCAAACAATTATTTATCCGTCTTTTACCTGGACAACTTTTCAAAACGAATATGGCATGGGAACTTTAAATTTCGCCTATAACATCGTTCGCTACGGCGGAATTCAAGGGAGTAAGCTCAATTCCAACATCGGAGCCGTTACGGGAATTAATGACTATACGTCAAAAGCAACTTCCATGGATGAATTATATTACACTTACCAGCTCGGAGGAAGCTGGAATTGGCTGACTTTGGCTCTCGGTCAATTTCCTTTGTATAACTTTGACGGTTCCTCCTATAACTCCAACCAACAGGTAAACTTTATCAATGAAGCATTATCACAAAACGCAAGTTCAACTTACTCCACCGCCGGAGTTGGTACTTATGTCCAGATAGATCCAAACGAAGACTGGAGTTTTGCTTTTGGTGCTCAGGACGCCACCGATATCAACGGACAAAGCTTCAGAGTAAACGACCTTGATCAGAAACATTTCACAACCTTCGGTTATGCCGCCTACACACCGACCATTAACGGACTCGGGCAAAGCCAGTATTCCGTTTTGCTGTATAATCAGCCGGGTGTCAAAGCCCAACCGCAAACAACCAACGGATGGTCGATTAACATCAGCCAAAATATTGGTGAAAAACTAAATATTTTTGCCAGAGTAAACGGTGTTTCCGGAAATGTGGCCGAAATCGACCAATCTTGGGTCCTGGGCGGTGTTTACAATAATCCGCTTGACCGCAACCCGCTGGATCAAATCGGTTTGGCTTTCGCTTATAATAAAATCAATGAAAAAGCCGTAGGAGCATCGTTGAACAGCAGTGCGGAAAAAGTTATTGAAACTTACTGGGCTTGGGGAATTTCAAAATGGATGACCCTGACACCGGACATTCAGTTTATTATTGATCCGGCACAAAATCCAAAATCTGATTTTGATACGGTCTTCTCTCTTCGCGGAACTTTCTTCTTTTAACACAAAAAAGCCTCCATTTTTCAGGAGGCTTTTGATTTAATTTCTGTAGATTTTATCTTTTGCGGCGATTGCCAGATTCAGAGGCTTGATTTCCTTCGGTTTTATTTGAACAACCGCCTCTATATTGCTTATCTCTCGCCAACCATCCGCTGAAGCCAGTAGCATCTCGTCTCTTATCTGGTTTAGGCGGTAATGCTGAACAAACTTCGCATATTCATTATCACGAAAGTCCTGACTTCCGCTTTCGCTGACATTAGCTACCGTTCCGATGTTCTTTATAGGTCTTCTACCCGGTTTATTTCTAACACTTTCTTTTCCTAAAAAATAATCTTCGGCTTTATCAATGTGCTCCCCATTTTGAGAGAACACTTTGATTTCCTCCGGATTATTCTTATCCCGCATAACGGTCACGGCATGTAGCCCGCTTCCGGTATGATTTCCCGATGATTTATGAACAACCAACAAAACCGAATTAGGATTATCTTGCAATTGACTTCTGATTTCTTCCAGAAGATTGTTTGTTTCCACAACTTGTCTTGGCTTATTCAGGCTATTTGCACAATCTTGCAACAAAGCCATACCTTCATTACCGATTTTTTCTTGATCCAAAGCTTTAAGCCCCGGAACTCCCAACGCCTTCTTTGCTTCGGCAAAAAGTTGTTGACGGTCTTCATCAGAAAGAGTTTCGTTCCCCAGACTTTCCATATATGCGGCAACATCCCGACAAGACTGTGTCGTCGGGCTTTTATGTACATGTTTTTTCACCGCATTTAAGAAATCCGTTAAATTTTTGGTTTCAGAGGAAGCCGGAAGACTGTTAAGATAACTGTTAATTTTTTGATCAAAATCTCTCAAATTAACATTTTCTTTCAGACCCGAAACAACACTCGGACAATAATGTATATTATCAATACATTTATTCAGGTAGGCAAATTCCATATATCCGATTTCTTGTGCCGTCTGGTTCATTGCCGAAATGCTGGCATATGCACAATAAAATCTGACATTAACACCTTTCCCGTATAATTGTCTTAAAACGGCAGCTTTTCCTTTTTTGGCGTTTTGTAATGACCTGATATTATTGCTCAAACGGTCATACATACCTTCATAAAACCCCTGCTGACGTTCCTGAATATAAGCATCAAAAGCTGAATCCAACTGAGCTTGCATTTGAGCCTGTTTATTGGTTTCTGCGGCATAAAAATCTTCAGCACTGTTATAAACCTCAAATCCGCCAGAGCTTTTCACTCCCTGCGTATTTTCAATTTTATTTTCCGGATTTAAAAAAGTGGCATCGGCTTCATGATTAACATTATCGGACGCACTAATCGGCAACGGCAATGCTGCTATAGCGGAAATTTTCATAATTTTTTGCAACAATCCGTTTTTATTTTTCATGATAGCCTTGGTTTTACGCTCCAACGTATCCTTGGCTCTTTTGTATTTGATTGCCGTTATTCTTTCCAATTTGGACTTTTTAGGTATTTTTTTATTGGTTTCTTCAATCATTTTACATAGACTCTCCCTGTACTTCTTTTCATTTATTCCGTTTGTTTTTATATTATCATATCCGTATAAAATATCTACTAAAATTTTTATTAATACCCTGCTAAAATTAACTTTACTTTTATAGCTTTTTGAGCATAAATATATGTGATTTTTAACATAAAGAAATTATGGTAGGGTTATGAAATTTATATTGAAATTCTTTTTAATGTGTGTAACGGTTATTTTTCTTTCTTCTTGCAAAACTCAAGTTACTCCGGCCATCGTTCCCGCTGTTGAGGTAAAAAAACCGAGCGGATATCCTTTGGGAATTATAGGAGCTGTCGAACCGGTTTACATTTTGCCGATGAAATCGCAATTTCCTTCCCGTATTGACACGGGAGCCGAAAACTCCTCTATTGATGTAAGCAATAAAAAAACTTTTGAAAGAGACGGTGAGAAATGGGTTGCCTTTGATGTTATTAATCGTGAAACCGGAGAAAAACACCATTTTGAAAAACCGATTATTCGGCAGGCAACCATTAAACGTATTCACAAAGATGAAAAAAGAACCGTCGTTTCCATGGATTTGAAAATCGGTGATAAAATCATTACAGAGAACTTTTCTCTCGCTTATCGCGACAAATTTGAATACCAAATTCTTATCGGCAGAAACATATTAACCGGAAGAGCTTTGGTGGACACTTCATTGTCTAACACTCTCAATTAATCATAAAAGGCATTTTAAGTATGTTAAAAAAATTTGCTTCTGTCAGGGTTATTCTTTCTCTCGGTTTGGTATTTTCCATCATTTTTGCGGCTTATAACGCATATTATAAAATAAAATATTGGGGTTTTAACATTACTCCTAAAAAAATGACTGATGTTTGGACAATTGAAACTCACATTTCTTTTGATCCGACAGGGGAACCGATTAAGGTTTCAATTGCCTCCCTTGCTTCAAGTAAAGAATTTAAAATCCTTGATGAAGATATTATCGCTCCCGGTTACAAAATCAGAAAACAAAAAAAGAACGGAGACAACCGCTTGCTTTTGACAACATCCGCCCAAAACAAGCCTCAGGATATTTATTATCGGGTTTTGTTGTTTGACAATGAGGATGGTAAGGGTAAAACCACGGCTCCGATTCCTCCTGCCCCTAAAAAACCTATTTTAGACGAACAGAGAACGGCTATTGCCCAAGAATTGATTGTTCAGGCAGAAAAACTGCACGGTGATATGGCTCAGAAATTTATTCGCCTGTTGAATCAAACCCCGCCAAATTCCACCGTACAGTCATTCTTTCCTGTACGCAAGACACAGCAGGATATTGCCGAGGCTTTGTCTTCGTTGTTATCTATCAAAGGTATTCCGAACAGAATTGTAAAAGGGAATAAGCTGGAAGAAGATAAAAAATCCTTCAACCCTGATTTTATGTTGGAAGCTTATACCGGAAACCGCTGGAAACTTTACAACATCAAAACAGCTCAAGTCGGTATGCCGGAAGATTTCATCATCCTTCAAAGAGGCAACGCCGCTTTGTTGGAGGTTGAAGGCGGAGAAAATTCTTCCGTCAAATTCTCGGTCTTAAAATCAATCAGTTCTTCTTTTAATCTGGCCGGGAAACGGGCAAAACTCGCCGATCAAAAGACTTCATTTGAATTTTCAATTTTCAGCTTGCCGCTTTTGGAACAAAACACCTTAAAATGGTTGATGATTTTCCCTCTGGCTATTCTGGTTATTGTTTTAATGCGTAACGTCATCGGTATTCAAACCATGGGAACATTTACGCCTATGTTATTATCCATGGCCTTGGTTAAAACAGGATTTTGGCCGGGCTTAATTTGCTTTACGGTTATTATCGGTATCGGCCTTATTATCAGGGCCATGCTCTCAAAGTTAAATCTGCTTTTGGTTCCGAGAATTTCTGCCGTAGTTATTTTTGTTATTCTGATTATGCAGGTCATGACTATCTGCGGATACCGTTTCAGTTTGGAAATCGCCTCTTCCGCCGTATTTTTCCCGATCATCATTATGGCATGGATTATTGAAAGGGCTTCCATTACTTGGGAAGAGGACGGACCTCTTAACGCCGGAAAAGAAGTGTTTAACAGCACTGTTGTGGCGATTATTACCTATTTCATCATCAGCAACGAATACATTCGCCATATTATGTTTGCCTTTAATGAACTTAATCTGGTTATTTTGTTTATCGTTATGCTGTTGGGAACTTATACCGGATACCGCCTGACAGAATTGAAACGTTTCAAACCTTTAGCAAAGGACTAGCTTGATGTTTGGAAATCTCTTCTCGGCATATGCCTCCCCGTCCAAATTAAAAAAAGCAGGTGTGCTCGGCATGAACAGCCGAAACTATAATTTTATTTCCAAATATAATCGCCGTGATTTATATCCGTTGGTGGATGATAAAGTTCAAACCAAAATTCTGGCGAACAAAATCGGAATTAACACTCCGCGGCTTAT